>JAJPJZ010000143.1 GCA_021323935.1 Terriglobia bacterium
ACCCGGTGTTTACGGCCTCCTTGCGGTCCTCCTTGGCGAGCCGCTCAACGGTTGCGGTGTTGGCCTCGTCATCGCCCACGCCTTCATAAAGGTTTGCCTTGATGGCCTGCGCTACCACCTTCAACTGCTCGCGCGCCGCCGGGCGATAGACGTCAACCGACACCAGCAGCGGCCGGTGCCCGCCCTTTTGCAGCCAGTGCGCCAGTTTGCCTGAGGTTGTGGTCTTGCCTGAACCTTGCAAGCCGGCCATCAGGATCACGGTAGGCGGCTGCGAAGCGAACTTGAAGCGAGCGGTGTCGCGCCCCAGGGTTTCGATCAGCTCATCGCGAACGATCTTGATGACCTGCTCGGCGGGTGAGAGCGCAGTCATCACTTCCTGGCCGAGCGCCTTGGCGCGGATGTGCTCGATCAGCTCCTTAACCACCTTGAAGTTGACGTCAGCTTCAAGCAGCGCCAGGCGAATTTCACGCAGCGCCTCTTGGATGTTCTCTTCCGTGAGCCTGCCCTGCCCGCGGAGGTTCTTGAACGCGCGCTGAAGTTTTTCTGTGAGATTTTCAAACATGAATTGAGCCGTCGCCCATTGGCCAAGCGGCCTTTGGCAGCGATGAAAATTAGATGCAGCAGAGCGGCTGCAGGCGCGATTTCAAGGATAGCACGCGCCATCGCAAGCCATGCCTCACCATCAGAGCAGGCGCGCTGATGACGGACGACCTGCGCATCGGGCGCCACATTCAGCCGTTCAATGCGGAGTGGCCCAGCCATTTGCGCACGTAGCCCAGTTGGCCCATGTGGTAGGCCTCATGGAAGGCAAGAAACGCCACCTGGCCGCCGATGGTGCCGTCAAGTGAAGGCGGGTTGGCCGCCTGCGCCGGCTTTTTGATGTCTCCTTCTTTCAGGCCGCGAAGCGCGTGATGAAGCTGGCCGGAATACTCCGCCCAGCGATGCAGGATTTCCTGCTTTCCCGGGTATCGCTCATTGGGATCGAGGTGCGTGCCGCGCCCGAACAGGTCCCAGGGGTCGGCGTGCAGGCCGAGCGTGATGAGCGTCCGGCCGCGGCCGCGAACCAGGTGACCGGCCAGCCACAGCATCGAACTGTTTCGGTCAGAGGGGGCGCGGCGCATTTCCTCTTCGCTGATCCCCTCAAGCGCCTGCGGAAACAGCGGAGTGTTGGCTTCAAACGATTTGGCGGCGAACTCGAGCGGCGGAGGGCAAAAAAGCATGGCAACATCATACTGCCGGCGGGTCAGCGGCTGCGGCGGCGCTGCAACTCGCGGAAGACCTCATCGCGGCTCAACCCGGCTTCTTTTGCCAGTTGCTTGATTGCGGCTTTTTCATCGAGGCCTTGCGCCGCCAGCTCGGCAAAGCGAGTGCTCAAGCCGGCTGTGCCAGCGGGCACGCGCACGCCCTTTCCGATGAGCAGGACGATTTCGCCCTTCGTAGCCGCCCGGGCCCGAACTTGCTCCAGCACCTGCGACGCCGGGCCGCGAAAGAATTGCTCGTGAATTTTCGTCAGCTCGCGCGCGATCGCGACCGGGCGCTCAGCTCCGAGCGTGGTGACGATGTCTTCCAACGCCTCCAGCAGGCGATGCGGCGCCTCATAGAAGATTTCGGTGAGCTCTGAATCTGCAATAGCTTCAAGTGCGCTGCGCCGCTCGCCCCTCCGTGCCGGAAGAAAGCCGCGAAAGGCGAATGCATCGCTCGGCAGGCCGCTGGCCGCGAGCGCTGCAACGAAAGCCGCCGGTCCCGGCACGGCGAACACCGCAACTCCGGCGCCGATGGCCGCCCGGATCACGCGATAACCGGGATCGGAAATGCCCGGGGTACCGGCATCGCTGACCACAGCTATGCGCTCGCCGCGCGTAAGCCGGGCGAGCAGTTCCTGGGCGCGGTCGGCTTCGTTGTGCTCGTGGTAGCTGACGGTGGGTTTGCTAAGGCCGTAATGGTCAAGCAGCTTGCGGGTGTGGCGCGTGTCTTCGCACGCAATCACGTCAACTTGCTGCAGAACTTCGATAGCGCGGAAGGTGATGTCGCTGAGGTTGCCGATGGGCGTGGCTACAACGTAAAGCCCCGGCGCGAGCGGCGTGACATCGCCTTTATCCATCTGGCGAAGTTTACACGCTGCTAAAGCTTGCCTCGGTGTCTACCACTGCACTCCCGGATAAAGGCTCGGCAGCCTGAATGCGCGATATGCCGCGGCGCCGGAAGTAGTGAGCTGCACGACTGCTTTCGGACTTGAGACCTGGGGCAGTTCGAATGCCGTGGAGCCGCCGGCAGGGTTCGGACCATCCTGCGAAAAGTCAACGTCGATATCGCCGTCAGGCAGCACCTGGATGAAGCCGCCCCAACTGGAGTAGAAGCCCGGGCGGAATTCCCAGATCTTTGACATCGTCATCGCCTGCTTATCGATTTTGAACATCAGCGCGCGGCTGTAGCAGTTCGGCTGGCCAGGGTTTCCGCAGCGATCGCCTGCCAAATCCACTACTCGGCCGTCGCCGTTGTCCATCACTGCGAATGTTGCCGTGGTCGCGTCTTCGGCAATCAGGTTGGGGTAATGCTGCGCGTAGAACCACTCGGAATCATCACCCTGGGTAAGCTGGAAGTCGCCCTGGTAGCCGATCTTCCACATGATGTTGCCGGTGCCGGCGCCGTTGCTGTAATCGATCTTCAGGATCCAGCTCTGGTGGCGCATGGAAACCAGCAGGCTGCCATCGTTCTGGTCATAAATGAGCGCGTTACTGTGCGTCCAGTCGGGGAAGCCCATCGGCTGGCGGTTCACGTCGAGGTGGTCAAAGCTCGACCACACCCACACCGGCTGGCCATTCGTGTCGAGATCAATGATCGCGTCGCCGCGCACCGTGGTCGGGCCGCTGGTGTTGGGCAGGTTCTGGAAAGTGCGAAATTCATACGCCAGCGTGACCCAATGGCCGTTGGGCAGGGCGATGACATCATGGTGGAAGCCGCCCAGGTTCAAGGAATAGCCCTGCGCCGCCAGCGCGCTCGCCACATTGCTGAAGTTAACGCTGCGGACCGTGTTGCCGGCCAGGTCAACTTCGCGAATCTCGTTTGAAGTGCCGAACCCGCTCTGGGGCGCGGCGATCGATACCAGCATGTCGCCGTTCGGCAGCGCGCGAATGGGGAAAACGTAAGTGCCGGCGACGCCAGGATCGTAATACCAGATAATGTTGCCGTTCAAATCAGTGGCGACCACGCTGGTTTGCGTCGTGCTGGTCGTAAAATCGAACATTTCGATGCCGCTGCCGGCCGGCGCCGGGACCTGCAGCCCCGACGTCACGCTGGGCTTAACTGAAGGATCCATGCCGCCGGTTGCAAACACCTTGTCGCCATCGAGGATGACGGAACCATCCCCGAGCATGATGCGGCCCCGGAGGTGATAGGCGGAGAATTCCTTCATGCCGGCGACCAGCACGTGCACGACGCCGCCTCCGGCGGGCGCGGCGACTGCCCACGTGCTCTGGCCGTAACGGGTGTCAGCGCCAAAATCAACCGCGACGCTGGCGCCTTGTGGTAAAGAAATGGAGTAGTCGGCCACCTGCGGATTGCGACTGGTTGCGACCGTGCCGCCCGGCAGCACAGGCACCCAGGCAGACGCAGTCGGCTGGCCCGCACGTGCAATTGCGACGTTGAGCGCCGTTCCGGAGACGGGAACTCCGCCCACGACAGCCACAAGGCTCGAGGCGGAGAGCACGTCAGCAGTGACCGGCTCTCCGTTGACCAGCACGGTTGCGGCCGGAGAAAAATTCGCCCCTTGGATCTGAAGTGCAGTGGTTCCTGAGCCGGCGATCACGTAGCTGGGTGTAACCGAGGCGATCTGGGGGGCCGCACCAGGACTTACGAATGCAGTGCCATTTGGAGCGGTAGCAGCACATCCGGTGAGCGTGTGCAGGGCGAGTACAAGCAAAGCAACCTTGAGGAAGCTGGTTAACTTCCCCAAGGTATGGGCCCCAGTAAGGGAAATAGACATGCCACTTGCTCCAAATCGGGAATTCAGGCAGCTAGACTATCGCGACACGATGTACTGTGGCCAATAGAAAAGTGATGGCAGGGTGTGGCTTTGGTCACGTTACTGAGGTTTGGGTTCCATTTCGATACATAGAGAAGATTGGTTGGAAACCAGAGAAGCTAGGGCAAGAATCCAGGTCAATATGCGTCGTTTCCAGTACCTGACCGCAAGCATGCTCCTGGCCGCACTGGCACTATGCGGCTGCAGCGGAACGCCGTTTACGCCCGGGCAGCGCATCCAGCACGTAGTGTTCATCGTCAAAGAGAACCGCTCTTACGACACCTACTTCGGCACCTTCCCCGGGGCTGATGGAGCGACTACCGGCAAGCTTTCGACTGGAGCTAGCGTCAAGCTTGGCCACACTCCTGACCGCATGCCGCACGATATTGGTCACGACTGGGAAGACGCCAAGATGGCAATCAATGGCGGGCGCATGGATCAGTTCGACCTGGTGTCCCAGGGAAACATTCGTGGCGATCTGCTCCCCTACACCCAAATGGGCGAGGCTGATATCCCGAACTACTTTGCCTATGCGCGAAAGTATGTGCTGGCCGACCGCATGTTCTCAGATATCGTGGGGCCGAGCTTCCCGAACCACCTGGTCACCGTTGCGGCTGACAATGGCGGCGCAGTGTCCAATCCCAACAAGGTCCAAGGCTATCGCTGGGGCTGCGATTCCGATGACGGCGCGGTGGTCGAAGTAGCTGACCCGTCGGGCAAGATCTCGCTGCAGCCGCCGTGCTTTGACATGGAGACCCTGGCCGATTCGGTCGCGAAGAACGGGCGCACCTGGCGATACTACGCGCCGGAAGATGGATCCTGGGGCCACCACTGGCTGGCGCTCGACGCCATCAAGCACATTCGCTTCAGTGACCTGTGGTCAACCAATATTTCGCCAGATAGCCAGTTTGTTGCCGATGCGCGCGCGGGAAAGTTGCCGGCGGTGAGCTGGCTGGTTACCGGCCACGCCAGCGAGCATCCGCCTGACAGCACTTGCGAAGGCGAGAACTGGACGGTGCAGCAGATTAACGCCGTGATGGAAGGCCCGCAGTGGAACTCAACCGTGATCTTCCTGACGTGGGACGATTTTGGAGGGTTCTACGATCACGTTGCGCCGCCCCCGGGCAAGGACAGCTTCCACATGGGACCGCGGGTTCCGCTGCTGATTATTTCCCCGTTTTCAAAGCAGGGCTACGTTTCGCACACGACCTACACGTTCGCATCGCTGCTGGCTTTTGTGGAGCACCAGTTCCACATTCCTCCGCTGACGCAGTATGACAAGGAGGCGAACGACACCTCGGACAGCTTTGACTTTGACAAGCCGCCCTCGGCGCCCATGCTGCTCACTCCGCATCCCTGCCCGGTGCCGGAGGCAAAGAACCTGAAATCGGCGCAACCGAACCGAAAAGCGCGCTAGGGCCGGCGGCCGATTGCATCGAACGCTGCCGCGCGCGAGCGCGATGCAAATTGACGCTCGATGATGGTGCTTCCTAAAATCGAAGCGACACGTTATCGTTACGTCAGGAGCCTGATTGCCCTTATACGAATACCAGTGCACGAAGTGCGGTCATCGCTTCGAGCAAATCCAGAAATTTTCAGATCCGCCGGCCAAGAAATGCCCGGAGTGCGGCGGAAAAGTTGAGCAACTGCTTTCCGCACCGGCGGTGCAGTTTAAAGGCTCGGGCTGGTATGTGACCGATTACGCCCGGAAAGGCTCAAGCGGCTGCACGGGCGGCAAGAAAGAAAAATCGGGCGAGAGCGCCGGCGACTCCAAGAGCGACACCAAAAGCGAAAGCAAGAGCGAGTCAAAAACCGACAGCAAGCCTGCTTCCGACAAGAAATAATGCTCGCATCCTGAATAAGCCAGAAGGCCGGCAGCGCTGCCGGCCTTTGCGTTTTAAGAACCCGTCAGGCCGCCTTCTTGCGCGGCACCTTGGCGCCTTTCTGGCGCGCCTTGCTCAGGCCGATCGCAATCGCCTGCTTGCGGTTCTTGATCTTGTGCTTGCCTGAGCGCATGTGGTGCATTTCAGTGCGCACTTCTTCAGAAGCTTTCTTGGAATACTTGCGGCCGCCCGACTTCTTGCTCGACGATTTTCGCGAGCTTGACTTCCGGCTGCTTGACCGGCCCTTCGATGATGACTTGGTTGCCATTGATCTCCAGCCTCCTACAGGTTGGGACGCCGCCATGCGTGCAACGAGTTGTGTGCAATCGAGAGCCGCCGCCCGCGCACTCACGTCAGGGTTGCGTAATGCCGCGCCTCCACTGACCACGGCGCCGAGCTTTCGATCGCGCCAATGACGTCGCCGGCGCACTCGGCGACCCGCCACATCTGCCGGTGGCGCTCATCCATGAAGCGCTCGCGCACTGCGTGCTCCAGCAGTTCGACCAGCGGGTCGAAGAAGCCGCGCGTGTTCACCATGACGATCGGCTTCAGGTAAATGCCCAAGCGCTTGAGGGTGATGGCTTCCAGCAGTTCTTCAAGCGTGCCGCAGCCGCCGGGAAGGGCAATGGCAGCGTCGCTGCCGGTGAGCATGCGGTGCTTGCGCTCGCGCATGTCCTCAACGATTTGCAGCTCGCTCAGGCCGGCGTGGGCCCACTCCAATTCCTGCATGAAGCGCGGCATCACTCCGGTCACATGACCACCGCGGGCCAGCGCTCCTGAAGCAAGCTGCCCCATCAGGCCGCGGGCGCCGCCGCCGTACACAATGCGCACTCCGCGCGAGGCAAGCAGTTCGCCGAGGCGATAGGCCTGGCGCTTGAACTCATCGTCGCACAGCTCGCTCGATGCGCAATAGACGCACACGCGCTCAACGGATGAATGCCCGCTGCTCACCAATCCAGTAAATCACGCGAGCCGATCAGGAAGAAAGCTCGCGCGCGGCGCGCAGCATTTTCAGGTAAGGCTGCACGGCCTGCTCGCTCGAGGCCAGGAATTCACGCGGCGTGTAAACCCCGGCGAGGCGCCCGGAATCAAGCACGGCGATACGGCCGGCGACGGCGAGCGCCTCCTGCGCGTCATGCGTAACGAACACCGACGTGCGGTGCAGGGTCTGCGTCAGGCGGCGGAATTCGGCCTGAAGGTCAGTGCGAGTCGTCGGATCGAGCGCGCCGAACGGCTCATCGAGCAGCAGGATTGGAGGATCGAGAGCCAGCGCCCGCGCCAGGCCCACGCGCTGGCGCTGCCCGCCGGAAAGTTCATCGGGGTAGCGGCGCGCAAAATCGTGGCGCGGCAGCCCCACCATTTGCAGCAGTTCGTCAACCCGGCCGGCGAGGCGCTCCCCCGGCCAGCGCTCCAGCCGCGGCAACAATGCGATGTTTTGCTCGACGGTGTAGTGCGGGAACAACCCAACATCCTGGATGGCATAACCGATGGAGCGGCGAAGCTTAATGAGGTCCCAGGCGGAAGTGGCGCGGCCGAGCACCCGCACCTGGCCGGAAGCCGGCATCAGCAGCGCGTTAATCAGCTTGAGCGCGGTGGTCTTGCCTGAACCGCTGCGGCCCAGTAAGACCATGGTTTCGCCTTGCGCCACCGAAAACGAAACCGCGCTGAGCACCGGCCTGCCGCCTGCGATGTAACCGGCGCTTGAAAATTCAATGTCAGGCTGGTGTTCGCTTGCCACCAGGTATCAATTCTTCGGTTTAGGCGTGCTGGCGTTGCCGGCGGCCGGCGTTGCACGCGGCGCTTCGCCAGGTGCGGGCGGCGGAGGCGGCGGCATTTCGGCGGCGGTGAAGCGCGGCAGCATGTCGTCGCGCATGGCAAGCTCATACACGGCAGCCGCTACCACGATCGCCGATTTCTGCGCGTCCTCGGGAATGATGCGCTCATAGGTGTCAAGGTTCGTATGCCAGGTCGCGCTCTGGTATTCGATTGGATCCTGCCCAAGTCCAATGCCGGGCAGCCCAGCTTTCGCGAATGACGTGCTGTCAGTTCCGCCCAGACGGCGGCTCTTGTTCGCAATCGCTCCGGCCAGGCCGAGATCGGCGAATGGCTCGAGTGTGGTGCGCAGGATGGTTGCGCTCTCAGGCGGGCCGAACACGCTCGCGCCGCGAATCCGCCCGGTGCCGGAATCCACGTTGAAGTAGGCGACCAGCTTGGAGAATTCAGGCTTGGGATTTTCAAACGTGCCGAAATGCTGCGCCACATAAGCCTGCGAGCCCAGCAGGCCTTCCTCTTCGCCGCTCCACAGTGCTACGCGAATGGTTCGCCGCGGATGCACGCCCAGCGCCAGCAGGATGCGCGCAGCTTCCATCATCACGGCACAGCCAATCGCGTTATCGGTGGCGCCGGTCGCCGAATGCCAGGAATCGAGATGGCCCCCTAGCATTACGACTTCATCTTTCTTGTCGGTGCCGGGAATCTCCGCGATGGTGTTGTATGAAGTCTTGCCTTCGGGATAGGTCTTGTTCTGAATGTTGAATTCAAGCGTCACCGGCGTGCCGTCAGCCAGGATGCGGGCGATGCGGCCGTAGTCTTCATTGCGCATCACCACCGTCGGCAACGCCTTGGCCAGGTCGTAGGTGCGATTGTTGAAGGCGCGAATCTGCCCATGCTCGCGATGGGCGTCGTTGACGCGCATCAGCGCGCCCGCTGAAATCAGGAACGCATCCACCTGCTCATTAATCTGCGCGCCGGTCAGGACATTCGGGTCAGGCGCCGGTTGCTGCCCGCCGCGCGGACCGAACTGGCCGGCGTTTGGATTGTTGGGATCGAAGCGCTCGGCCGCAGCCTTGTCGTCGAGGCGGTGCGTCACGGGATCGAGGTTAACGGCCACAGGCGAGCCCTTGCCCACCATCACGATCTTGCTTTTCACCTGCGAGCGCACTGAATCCAGGTACTGCGTGAGCTGCTCCTGGGTCGGCTTTTCCGGCGGATCAATCACTGCCGCCTGCGCCGTCACCGTGCCCCTGGTGCTCGGCGTCCAGGCCAGCACCTTGAAATAAAGCTGGTCGTGGATGGGCGCAATGGCGTAGCCGCTGGCGCGTTCGTTCACCCAGCCGGGATGGCCGAAGTCCCACGCTTCGAGGTGGCCGTTCTGCATGCCCCAGGAAGTCATCTCCTTGATCGCCCATTCGGCGGCAGCCTTATGGTTGGGCGAGCCGGTCAGGCGCGGGCCATACACGTCGGTGAGGAAGTGCATGGTGTGCATGATTTGCGAATGCTCAGTCTCTTCCTGGCGAATGCGAGCATCGATTTCGGCATTGGGTGATTGCGCCGGCGCCGACGCGGCGGCCAGGCACAACAGCAGGGCGGAAAGCAGCGGCCTACGAAGCAGCATGGTGGTCTCCTGCAATCTGGGCGGGTTCAGTGATTCTACTGCAAGTTGTTGGCGACGGCCCATTTTCCTTGCGCTCGCGCTTCATGTAGAGTGCGGCTTTGGCTACGCACAATCAGGGCCGCTCCAGCCGCAACATGCAAAAACCGACCTCAGTTCCGGAAGCTGCCAAAGGCGGCTTTCCGCATTTCATGCTGAAGGAAATCTACGAGCAGCCGGCCGCGCTTCGCCGCCTGCTGGCGGGCTGCCTTGAGCCGGCGCCGGAGGAGCACAATGTGCGCTTGCGCGAGTTCGGCCTCAGGGCCGCAATGGTTCGCAAGCTCTCCCGAATCACAAACGCAGCCAGTGGCTCAAGCCGCCACGCCGGAATGGCCGGCGAGTTCATGATCGAACGCATGGCCGGCATTGACGTGGAAACTGATTTTGCCAGCCAGTATTGCTACCGCGATCCGCTGGTTGCGCCCAACGAGTTGATTATCCTGATCTCGCAATCGGGCACCACGGCCGATACGCTGGCCGCGCTGCAGGTGGCGCGCAAGAAAAAAGCAACCACTCTCGCCATCTGCAATGTGCCGGACACGCCGCTTACTCGCCAGGCAGATGCCACGCTGCTGACCCATGCCGGCGAAGAAGTCGCCATTGCCGCGACCAAGAGCTTCGTCACCCAGCTTGCTGCGCTCTTGGTGTTTGCCGTTTACCTGGCGCAGCAGCGCAAAAAAAAGTCAGCCGCGACTGCGAAAGCCGTCGGGGAACTGCATCGCCTGCCCGAGCACGTGGAGCGCGCGCTCGAAACTGCCTCGCGCTGCCGCGAGCTGGCGCAGGTCTTCCAGAGGTATGAAGACTTTATCTATGCCGGCCGCGACATCGATTATCCCATCGCCATGGAAGGCGCGCTGAAGCTCAAGGAAGTGTCATACCTGCATTCGGAAGGCTACCCCACGGGCGAGTTGAAGCACGGCCCGACCGCGCTGATTAACGAGCAGCTCCCGATCGTGGCGCTGGCTACTCATGATGGCCGCGACAAGGAATCAACCACGCGCTACAAAAAGACCGTCGCCAACATTGCGGAGTTTGTGGCGCGCCGCATTCCGGTGCTGGCAGTGGTCAGCGAGGGTGACCGCCAGGTTGGCAAGCTCACCCCGCACCTGGTTGAAGTTCCTGATGTCCCGGTGCTGCTGCAACCCATCGTGGAAGTGGTGCCATTGCAGTTCCTGGCGTATTACATCGCGGTGCTGCGCGGGCGCGATGTGGACCGGCCTCGCAACCTATCAAAATCTGTGACCGTCGAGTGACTACGCGGCGCCCGCTGCCTCCGCCTTGAAGCTGAAGCGGCCGCCCTGTTCTGCCATGTTCTTGAGCACCGCCAGGAAGGCGCGCGCAGCGTGCGACAGGTTTGCGTTCTTGACGTAAACCACGCGCAGCTTGCGCTCCATGCGCAGCTCGCGGACCGGAATGCGCACCAGCTCGCCGCGCGCAAGCTCCGATTCAATGCACAGCCCGGGCACCAGCGCCACGCCCTGCTTCATGGCCACGAATTTCTTGATGGCCTCAAGCGTAGGCAGTTCGATATCCATGTGGAGCGGCGTGCGGTGGCGCTTGAACGCTTCGATCACACGGGCGCGGTACGTGGAAGGCACGTTATGAGCGATGAACGTTTCGGCGCCGAGCTCGCGAATGCTCATCTCGCCCTGGCGTGCCGCCAGCGGATGCGAGGGATGAACCACGAACGCCAACTCGTCTCGATACACGACTACCGAGCGCAGCATAGGGTCATCGGGCGCGTAGGCCACCACGCCGAATTCGACGTTGCGGTTCAGCAATTCTTCAGGGATTCGCCGCGCCAGCGCGCGATGCACCGAGATCGAGATCATGGGATGCAGGCGGCGGAACGGCCCCAGCGCGCGCAGCAGGTAGAGGACGGTGAACTCGTTGGCGGCGATGGTGATCTTGCCGCGCTGAAACTGGCGCAGCTCGCGCAGCGCGTCCTCCGCGCGGCCGCGCATGTTCAGCAGCCGTTGCGCGTACTCCAGCAGCACTGCGCCGGCATCGGTCAGCAAACCTTCCCGCGAGGAGCGGTCGAACAGCGATTCGCCAATTTCCCGCTCCAGCTTGCGAATCACCTGGCTGACGGCCGGCTGCGTGCGCCGCAACCGCTGCGCAGCGCGCGAGAAGCTGCGCTCCTGCGCTACCGCCAGGAAGGTCTCCAGTTCGTACAGATCCATAGGCATAACTTTGGGCTGAATAAGCCCGCATTCATGTAATCACACCTGCTTATAGATGCGCAAGAATTATAACTTTGCCTAATGGTGCTGCCGCGCGGCACTATGGCTGGTCGGAGGTGCCATGGAGCTCAAGCGTCCAGTCACGATTTTTGACACCACTTTGCGCGACGGCGAGCAGTCGCCGGGCTGCAGCATGCGAGCTGGAGAAAAGCTGCGTCTCGCGCGGCAGCTCGAAAGGCTCGGCGTTGACGTGATCGAAGCCGGCTTCCCGATTTCGTCAGAAGGCGATTACAACGCCGTGCGGCAGGTCGCCGCTGAAGTGCGCGGCTGCCGCATCGCCGCACTCGCGCGCTGCAACCCCACCGACGTGCTGCGCGCCGCCCGGGCGCTGGAGCCGGCCGCCCGCCCGCGCATCCATACCTTCCTGGCCACCAGCGATATTCACCTGCAATTCAAATTGAAGATCACACGGCAGCAGGCGCTTGAACAGGCCGCCAAGGCAGTTGCGCTGGCGCGCTCGTGGTGTGACGATGTGGAATTTTCTCCGGAGGACGCCACGCGCTCTGACGTTGAATATCTGTGCCGCGTGATTGAAGCTGTGGTCGAGGCGGGCGCCACTACCATTAACATTCCCGATACCGTGGGCTACGCCGTTCCTCGCGAATTCAGCCGGCTCATTGAAACAATTCGTGCCCGCGTGAAGGTCATTGAGAAGGCGGCGATCTCGGTGCACTGCCACAACGACCTGGGACTGGCAGTTGCGAATTCCCTGGCTGCCGTTGAAGCCGGAGCGGCGCAGGTGGAGTGCACAATCAACGGCATCGGTGAGCGTGCCGGCAATGCTGCGCTCGAAGAGCTCATCATGGCGATGCACGTGCGCCCTGACGCCATGCCGTATGCGACGCGCGTGAACACGGCTGAGCTGTGGCCGACCAGCCGCATGCTTTCTGAGATCATCAGCTTTTCTCCGCAGCCCAATAAGGCGATTGTCGGCTCGAACGCCTTTGCGCATGAAGCCGGCATCCACCAGCACGGCGTGCTCAGCAATCCGCTCTGCTATGAGATCATGACGCCCGAGTCGGTTGGAGCGCCCGGCAATCGCATTGTCCTGGGCAAGCACTCCGGGCGGCACGCGCTCGCAAACCGCTGCGCCCAGCTCGGCTGGCCGGTTTCAGGCGAGCGGCTCAACGAAGTTTACGCGCAGTTCATCGAGCTCGCCGACCGCAAGAAGAACATTTACGAGCAGGACTTGCTGGCGATTTTGGGGGCTGCAAAAATTCCCACGGCGGAGGCGCCAATTGCCCGCGCGCAAAGCGCCTCCGGCGACTAGAACGTTTAAATGATGAAGAAGCAATTGAAGATCACGGTCCTCCCGGGCGACGGCATCGGGCCTGAGGTTACGCGCGAAGCTGTGCGCGCGCTGCGCATTGCCGGCGAATATGCCGGGCTGAGCTTTGAATTTCAGGAACACGCCATCGGCGGCCGCGCTGTCGAACAGTTCGGCACGCCGCTTCCGCGCGCCACGCTCGATGCTTGCCTGGCAAGCGATGCAGTGTTGCTGGGCGCCGTCGGCGGCCCGCAGTGGGACGCCCGCCCGCGCGCGCAAAAGCCTGAAACCGGCCTGCTGCAGCTCCGCGCTGCGCTCGGCGGGTTCGCCAACTTGCGTCCCGCGGTGTGCCTGCCGGCGCTGGCGGAGTGTTCGCCGCTGCGCAAGGAAATTGTCGCCGGCGCCGATGTGATGGTGGTGCGCGAGCTGCTCGGCGGCCTGTATTTCGGCGAGCCGCGCGGCTTCAGCAGCGATTCCACGGAATCGTGGAACACCATGCGTTATCGCGCCGATGAAATCGAGCGCATCGCCGCGGTCGCCTTCCAGATCGCCCGCACCCGCCGCCGCAAAGTCACTTCCGTCGATAAGGCGAACGTGCTTGAAGTCTCTCAGTTCTGGCGGCAAATCGTGCAGCGCGTGGCCCGCGATTATCCCGACGTCAAGCTCGACCATGTTTACGTTGACGCCTGCGCCATGCACCTGGTCACCAACCCTACGCGCTTCGACGTGATCCTTACCGAGAACCTTTTCGGCGACGTGCTTTCGGATGAAGCCGCCGCGCTGACCGGCTCGCTTGGAATGTTGCCGTCGGCCACGGTTGGCGGCCAGGTGAACATGTATGAGCCGATCCACGGCTCGGCGCCTGACATTGCGGGCCGTGATATCGCGAACCCGCTCGGCGCGATCGCATCAGCCGCCATGCTGCTCCGGCATACCGCCGGTCTGCCTGACGCTGCTGCCAAGGTTGAAAACGCTATTCGCGCGGTGCTCGAGGAGGGCCATCGCACGGCCGATCTCGCTGCCGGCCGCTCGCGCCGCTGCATCGGTACGCGCGAAATGGGCGAGCTTGTGGCCAACGCCATCTCCGATACGTATGAGCGCCAGTTTGCCTACCACGCGGTGTAAGCCAGCTATGGACAAGAAGCCCCGCACGCTGTTTGAAAAGATCTGGGATGCGCATGTCGTCGCGCAGAGCGCCGCCGAGCCTTCGCTCCTCTACATCGACCTCCACCTGGTCCACGAAGTCACGTCACCGCAGGCCTTCGATGGCTTGCGCCAGGCCGGCCGCCGGGTGCGGCGTCCCGAGCTGACCGTCGCCACCATCGATCACAACGTGCCGACCACGCCCGATCGGCTCGTCATCCAGGACCCGGTGGCCGCGGCGCAAATTCGCGCGCTGCGCCGCAATGCAGAGGAATTCGGCATTACGCTGTTCGATATCGGCTCAGGGCGGCAGGGCATCGTTCACGTGATCGGCCCTGAGCTGGGGCTCACGCAGCCGGGAATGACCATCGTTTGCGGCGACAGCCATACCAGCACGCACGGCGCCTTTGGTGCGCTGGCATTCGGCATCGGCACTTCGGAAGTGGAGCATGTGCTGGCCACGCAATCGCTCCAGCAGCACAAGCCGCAGACGATGCTGGTGCGCATTGAAGGCGCGCTGCCCGCTGGCGTCACCGCCAAAGACATGGCGCTTGGAATCATCGGCCGCATCGGCACCGACGGCGCCACAGGCCACGTGGTTGAATATGCCGGCGAAGCGGTGCGCAGCCTCTCGATGGAAGGCCGCATGACGTTGTGCAACATGACGATTGAGGCAGGCGCGCGCGCCGGCCTGGTCGCTCCTGACGAAGCTACGTTTTCCTATCTTGCCGGCAGGGCTTACGCACCTCAGGGCGCGGCGTGGGACGCTGCTGTCGCCCGCTGGCGAACTTTGCCGACCGATCCCGGCGCCGAATTCGATCGTATCGTCGAAATTCGCGCAGAAGAGCTGGAGCCTTATGTCACCTGGGGCACAAGCCCGGCAATGGTTGTGCCGGTCACCTCAGCCGTCCCTGATCCGCGAAATGCCGCGTCAGAAGCCGAACGACAAGGCGCGGCACGCGCGCTCGAGTACATGGGGCTCGTTCCCGGCACGCCTATCGACACAATCCCTGTAGATCGCGTGTTCATCGGCTCATGCACGAATTCGCGCCTTGAAGATCTTCGCGCCGCCGCCCGCGTAGTGAACGGCCGCAAAGTCAGCGCTCGGGTTCGGGCCATGGTTGTGCCGGGATCAGAGGCCATCAAGCGCTCGGCGGAAGCCGAAGGCCTGCACCGGGTTTTCCTCGCCGCCGGCTTCGAATGGCGCGAGCCGGGCTGCTCAATGTGCCTGGGAATGAATCCTGACATTCTTGCGCCGCAGGAGCGTTGCGCTGCGACCAGCAACCGCAATTTTGAAGGCCGCCAGGGCCGTGGCGGGCGCACGCATCTTGTGAGCCCTGAAATGGCGGCTGCCGCAGCCATTGCCGGCCACTTCGTTGACGTCCGCAGCTTCCATCTCGACCGGCCGAACGCCGCCTCAAGCGTAAACCCGGCCCAGGAGCGCACACTGAATGCAGCCGTTTCGTAAACACACTGGCGTGGCTGTTCCACTCGATCGCGCCAACATCGATACCGACCAGATCATTCCCAAGCAGTTCCTGAAGCGCATTGAGCGCACCGGCTACGGCGAGTTCCTGTTTTATGACTGGCGCTTCGATTCCGACGGTACGCCGCTCCCTGAGTTTGTCCTGAACCAGCCGCAATATCGCGCGGCAAGCATTCTGATTGCCGGCAGAAATTTTGGCTGCGGTTCCTCGCGCGAGCACGCGCCCTGGGCCCTCGCCCAGCACGGCTTTCGCGCCATCATTGCGCCTACGTTCGCCGATATTTTTAGCAACAATGCATTAAAAAACGGCCTGCTGCCGGTCGCGCTGGCCGAGAGTGCGGTTTGTGAGCTGATGCGCCGCGCCGAGCGCGCGCCGTTCGAGCTCACCGTCGACTTGGAGGCGCTTTCGGTTTCAGCCGCAGATGGTTTCGAGGCGAAGTTCCATATCAACGAATTCGCGCGCCATTGCCTGCTCAACGGCCTCGATGACATCGGGCTCACTTTGCAGCGCGAGGCTGACATTGCACGCTTCGAAGCCGCGCGCCCGGCCTGGATGCCGAGCCTCACCGCCAGTCGTTAGCCGCGCCGACATTCGTGCGCACGCTGCTGGTTACGTCTTCAGCGTGGCGAGGAAAGCTTTTACAACCTCGGCGGCGTCCTGGCGTTTGCCGTCAACGGCGTAATTCATCTGCCGCATCTGCTCCGCCGAAATTAGACCGGCAAGCGAGCGCAGCGCCGCCTCCACCTGCGGATGTCGCTCCACGGTCTCGCCGCGCACCACCGGCACTGCGTCATAGGGCGGAAAGTAGTGACGATCGTCTTGAAGCACCACCAGGCCCAATGCGGCAATCAACCCGTCAGTGTTCGAGCCGGCAATCACGTTCACCTGCCTGCTCTGAATCGCGCGATACAGCAGGCCTAGATCCATGACCCGCGGCGCAGCCGCGAAGTGCAGCCCGTAGGCGCGCGCCAGGCCGGCATAACCATCTTCTCTCTCCAGGAACTCGTAGCCCACGCCCATCTGGAAGTGCGCCGCGACCTGCGCCAGGTCTGAAATTGTGCGCAGGCGGTTGCGTGCCGCATCGTCGCCGCGCACCACGATGGCAAAGCTGTTGTCGAAGCCCAGCGACGGCAGCACCCGCAGATTGAATCGCCGGCGGTATTCGTCGCGCACCAGGTCGAACACGCGCCCGCTGTCGCTTTGCGGCGCCTGCTTCAGGATTGCTGTCAGCGCCGTCCCGGTGTATTCCACGTATGCGTCAATGCGGCCGGCGAGCAGCGCCTGATGACAGATGTAGCTCCCCGCCAGGTAAAATCGGCGCGCCACCGGCGCCGCGGCCCTGGCAGCAACCACCTGGGCCAGCAGCTCGCCGAGCAAAAGCTGTTCGGTAAAATTTTTCGATCCGATTGTGATCGCGTTCGGCCGCGCGCCGCAGCCGGCGAGGGCCACGGCCGATGCAGCTATAAATTTGCGGCGGGAGATCAACAGAGTAAGTTGTAATACGAACTGCAAGCGAACCGCGCGGGCCTGGTGTGATCATCGCGCGACGCCGCTTCACGGCGTTCTTCTTCTCGGCCCCACCGCTCGCTCCACCAGCCCGATTGCGCCGTCGGCCGCGAGCGCCAGCAGTGCGGCCGGAACCGCGCCCGCCAGGATCACGCGATTATCTACCATGGCCAGCCCGCGAAAAATAAATTCGCCCAGCCCTCCTGCGCCAATCGCGGCGGCAATGGTGGCGACGCCCACCGCTATCACCGTAGCCACCCGGATGCCGGCAAACACCGTCGGCAATGCCAGCGGCATTTCCACGTGCCACAGCAGTTGGCGATTCGTCAGGCCCATTGCCAGCGCGGCCTCGCGCACGCCCGCGTTCACGCCTGCAATGCCGACGTAGGTGTTGCGCACAATCGGCAGCAGCGCGTAGAGCGTAAGCGCAAGGATCGCGAGCCGGTCAGCTCGAGTGCCGAGCCACGGAAGCGGCAGCAGCAGCCCGAACAATGCCAGGCTGGGGATGGTCTGCAAGACATTGTTTGTGCCGAGCACCGGCTTCCGCCACGCAGCGCGGCGGCTGAGCAAAATGCCGAGCGGCACGCCGGCCGCAATCGCCAGCCCGATTGAAACCGCCACCAGCCACAGATGTTCCAGCGTAAGCGCCAGCACCTCGCCTCGATGCCCAACTACGAATTTCACGAACGACATGAGCGCGTCTCTCCACAGCGCGATTGTAGCCGCGCGTGCTGTCAACTTTGCCTGCGACCATCGCAGTTCTCGCTAGTCTAAAATTGCAGTTGGATGCCGCCACGCATTGCCATGCCCGAGCCGGTAAGCAGCCGCGCCGATTACAACCAGCGCGCGCTGCCGCAATACTTGCAGGCGGTGCAGGAGGCCGGCGGCGAAGTCACCATCGTTCCGCTCGGCTCCCCGGCGGAAGAAGCGGTTCGCATCATGGAACAGTGCGATGCCGTCCTGCTGCCCGGCAGCCCTGCCGACGTTGACCCTGCAAAATACGAAGCCGCGCGCGACTATCGCACCGCTTCCGCTGATGCGCCCCGCGAATCCACCGACGCCGCATTGCTGCGCCACGCCTTCGAGCAGCGCAAGCCGGTGCTCGGCATTTGCTACGGCATGCAATCGCTCAACGTGTGGCGCTCGGGCACGCTGGCGCAGCACATCGATTCGCTGGTCAACCACGAGGCCGGGCGTGCGGTGGAGCGCGCACATAAGATCAAAGTGGCGCCGCTGTCGCGCCTGGCTGCGATTCTGAATTCGGCCGGCGCTACCAGCTCGCCCATGGTTTCCGGCGGCCTGGTCACCGAGGTCAATTCCAGCCACCACCAGGCCGCGGCGGTGGTGGGCGAAGGGCTCAGGGCAGTCGCCACCTGCACGGAAGACGACGTGATTGAAGCCATCGAAGGAACGGCGCCCGACCATTTCGTGCTCGCCGTTCAGTGGCACCCCGAGCGCACCACCGCGAGCGAGGAGAGTTCGCGCGCAATTTTTCGCGCCTTCCTGCAGGCAGCCGGCCAGAGGCACGCATAAGGAAAGTTATGAACCGGAACTATCAGAACCTGAAGCCGTACAAAGATGGGCATGAGCTCGCCGTCCGCGTCTTCGAGTTGACCAAGAATTTTCCCGAAGAAGAACAGGGCCTGCTGGCCGGCGAGATCCGCAAAGCCGCCGTAAAGGTGCCCGCCAAGATTGCCGGCGCCTCGGTTTACCATGGCTCGCAACTCATCGCCGCCTTTGGCCGGGTGCGCGGCCGGCTGTTTTCGCTTGAGGCGCAACTGGAAATTGCGCGCGATCTGTATTACATCGGCGCCGATGATGCCGAAGAGCTGCTGGCGCTTTGTGAGCGCGTGCGGCGCTCCTTGAACCAGATCATCTTCCGGTTAAGTCGATAATGCAAAGCTGCCCGCTGCCAACATGCCTGTAGAACTCAGCCTCGCCGGCAAGACCGCTCTGATTACCGGCGGCTCGCGCGGCATTGGAGCTGCCGCAGTCCGCATGTTTGTCGCAGCCGGCGCGCAGGTGGTCTTTAATTATCACCGCGCTCGCCAACAGGCTGAAGAACTGGCTCGCGAGTGCGGCGGGGGCTGCATTGCCGTGCAGGCCGATCTTGATTCCGCCGAGTCTGCCGGAGCGCTGGTGCGTGCCGCAATCGAGCGCTTCGGTGCTCTCGACGTCCTGGTTGCCAACCACGGCGTTTGGCCAAACCACGACGCTCCCATCGATGCCATGCCTGAAGCGCAATGGCACTCCACCATCTCCATCAACCTCGATAGCGTCTTCGGCCTGGTGAAACACGCCGTCGCCCAAATGAAGACGCAGGCGAGCGGCGGCAAGATTGTGCTCATCAGCTCCACCGCGGGCCAGCGGGGCGAAGCGTTTCATTGCGACTACGCCGCCACCAAGGGCGCGCTGATCAGCATGGTCAAGGGCCTTTCTACCGAACTGGCGCCCGATGGCATTTATGTAAATTGCGTAGCCCCGGGCTGGGTTGATACGGACATGTCTACGCCTGCGTTGAATGATCCCAGGAGCCGAGCTGCGATTTTCGCAAATATCCCTCTCGGACGTGTCGCAAAACCAGAAGAAATCGCCGCTCCCATCCTGTTTCTGTGTACGCCTGAGGCAGGCTTCATCACCGGAGAGGTTTTCAACGTGAACGGCGGCGCGGTGCTCCCGGGATAAAAAGCGCGTTAGAGCGAATACTTGTGCGTGGTGTCTCAGCTAAGGCGCGGATGGGCCAGTCCGCCACACAGCGGGCGTCCGACCAGCTAAAATAGTGGGAGCATGAAGTATTTCTTGTGTATTTTTTTGTTGATGGCTGTTGCCTTTGGACAGGCGATCGCGCCCGCGCCCGCAAGATCTACTCAGCCCATTCCAATCGACCAGGAAAACGCTCACAAGGCCAAAGCGCTACTCGAGCAGTCGATTCAAGCCCTTGGCGGAAATGCCTACTTGAATGTTGAAGACATCAGCCAGGAAGGCCGGACCTACGGCTTTCATATGGGAGAGTCCGAGGGCGTCGGAGTTCTGTTCTGGCGCTTCTACAAATTTCCCGACAAAGAGCGCGTCGAACTAACTAAGAAGCGCGATGTCGCCTACGTCTACCGTGGCGATAAGGGGTTCGAGATCACTTACAAAGGCACCCGCGCCGACGACCCCAAGGCGGTAAGCGATTATCTGCGGCGCCGCGAATATTCGCTCGATTGGGTACTGCGGAGATGGTTGCCGCAACCGGGTATCGCTTTATTTTACGAAGGGCACACCGTAGCCGCGCAAAAAGACGCGGAGCAAATCACGATCATGGACTCCGACAATCGAAGCGTGACCCTATACATAGACAGCAGCACGCATCTGCCAGTGAAAAAGACGTACTCCTGGCGCGATCCAACCGACAAAGAGCGCAACATCGAGGACGAAGTTTTCGACAACTACCGTCCGGTACAAGGCGTTATGACTCCGTTCAGTGTCACCCGTTTCTACAATGGCGATATGTCCAGCCAGCGTTTCCTGAACTCGGTCAGCTACAACAAGGGATTGAACGATTCCATGTTCGCCGCCGATATCACCTACGATCCGTCAAAAACCGCACCAAAATAGTGATTGCGTAACAAAAGTGTTGGGTGCGCCGGATGGGTCAATATCCCACGAACTGTGGCTAAATTGCCACAGCCAACTCATCGCCTCTAGCCGTAATATCTTCATCTAAACAAATTTAAGAGAACTTTAATGCTGCGATGCGAACAAACAATTCGTGGGGCGGTGGAGTGCGCCGGGGTCGGCCTGCACAGTGGCGCTCCGGTTCATCTGCGGATTCTGGCCGCGGCTGCAGGCTCGGGCATTGTGTTTCACCGCGTTGACCTCGACGGTTTTGCGGTCGAGGCCGTCAGCCGAAATGTCGCCCGCGTCAGCTATGCCACCAGCCTTATGAAAAAAGGCGTCCTGATTTCGACGACTGAGCATTTACTTTCCGCCTTCATTGGAACCGGTATCGATAACGCCATCGTCGAACTGGATAACCTGGAGTTGCCCATACTCGACGGCAGTGCGGCGCCATTTGTGGAGTTGATTCAGCAGGCCGGCATCCGCAAACAGCGCCGGCCGCGGACTTATCTCCGCATTCGTCACGCGCTCGAACTGCACGAAGGCAACAAATTTATCGCAGTCTATCCGGCCGAAACGTATTCCGTGTCGTACACCATTAATTTTCCGCATCCGCTGATCGGAAAGGAAACTTTCAGTGTGGATCTCGCGAATGGCAATTACTTTCGCGAAATTGCATTAGCCCGCACCTTCGGCTCCCGGCAGGACGAACAGGCAATGCGTAATATGGGATTGATCCGCGGGGCCTCGCGAGACAACTGCGTCGTGCTCACCAAAGATGGGGTCGAGAATCCGCCGTTGCGTTTTACCGATGAATTTGTACGCCATAAAGTACTCGACCTGATTGGCGACCTCGCGC
>JAJPJZ010000039.1 GCA_021323935.1 Terriglobia bacterium
GCGTCGATGGCGAGAGTCTTGCCGTATGTCGTGGTCACAAAGAAGACATCATGGGCGGCGCCATTCACGCTGACGCCCTGCAGGTAAATTGCTGAGGAATCGACGGTGCCGTCGAGATGCACCTGCTGTCTCTCCAGTGAAGCGACGTTGCCGGCGTTAATCCCTGTGGGCATGGTTGCGTCGCCGGACCGGCCCGCGTCCCAGTTGAAGCGCGTCCAGTCGTGACCGGCATTGCCTTGCGCCGATGCCACGCCAACGAAGAAAACCAGCGCTAGACAGCCAATCGCAACGAAACGCATAGCTGAACTCCTCCCCAGGAACACAGGTGCGGTCAGGCTCGCACTTTTCAATCTTAAGCGCGTTTTATCGGCAGCCGGGAACCTTGAAGGAGCCGATGCGCGTAGTGGAAGAGGCGGCGCCGCTCTGCAGATAATTGCCGACGAACCAGAACGTGCAGTCATCGGATGGATCGAGTGCGATGTTGGTGTAGTCCTCCCAGCGAAGCGAGGCCTGCGACGCCTGACCCTTGGCCAGCACCGACTCGTGGAAGGTCAGCTTGCCCTTAGGATCGTCATTACGGCGCGCGGCAAATCTCTGGCCCGGGAAGTTGGGATCTCCGCCAAACGAATAGCCCACGGCGATATTGCCTGCACGATCCATCGCGATGCTGCCCAGCCAGCGAAAAAAGCCGCCGGGCGCGTAGCTGCCCTGCTGGTAGAGCACGGGGTTGCGTTCAGCATCGAGGCGGAACTCATACCAGCGCACGCCGCCGCCGTGAGCAGCGGTCGCGACCGAATGATCAACCACCAGCGCCTCATGTCCGCCGAAATTCCGGTACATCAGCCCCTGGATCAGCTTGTCACCCTGCGAATCCAGGCGGCGATCGGTGCCGGGCTGCGGCACGCAATTGCTTAATTGGCCGTCGCAAAGGTAATGGTAGGGAGCCACAGCGATCTTCTGTGGCGGCGAGATCGTGGTGCGCGCCGGGTCGCTCCAATCGACGTGAACTTTGTAAAAGTAGATGCCGTCATCCTCAAAGCGCTTCAGCAACTGCGTGCCGCCGGTTGACATCATGATGTTCGGCGCGCCGGCCGGCGGTTTGCGTTTTCCGGTGACATCTGAGTTCAACATGAAGACGGCGCCGTCGATCACCACGCACTGCTCCGTCGCCGCCAGCCCCTTCAGCATCCTGGCGCGTTCGGCAATGCAATCGTGCTTCTGGGTCACGACTTCAGGCACGGGATCGTCGCTGGTGCTGGTAGGGAGGTAGTAGCCATCGGGCCACACCGCGGGACGCGGATAGTCGGGAAAGAGCGGCCGCGCAAACTCATAGCGATAGTACTGGCCGAGCGGATCGGCAGTGGCGCTCACGGCGTAGCAGATGGCGTAAGGCGCCCTGAATACCGGAACCACAATCAGCCAGCGCTTTGCGAGCTGGTCATAGCGAACAACCGAGTCGCTGTTGTTGTTCGTGCTGCAACGGTCCCCGAAGCCCGCGAACACCGTGTTGTTCGGCACAGGGCCGTAAAGCAGCTTGCCGCTCGCCGGATACCTGCGGCCCTTTTTTGTGAACACCGCCATGTTGCCGTTCACGATTTCAAAAATATGATCGGGACCAACGGCGAGGCTGAGGTCAATGCCGCCGCGGCCCGCAGATCGCGTCACGGCTTCGGCGCCTGCGGCCGGCGCGGCGTCGCCATTGGGAACGGCGCGGGCAGTGAAGCCTGCGCCCAGGCCATCGAAGCTTTCGAGCACAGCGAGCGCTGGGCGTGTACCGGCGTCGGTTTGTTCGATGGCGGCCGCGTCGGCAGCAACTTCAGGCGCCGTAGGAATCGGCGGCGGAGGAGGAGGCGTGCGGGCGGAGCGCTCGCCGGCAGGTCGCGCACTGCCGGCATGCGGTGGCAATGCCGGCGCGGTTTTGCCCAGCCCTGCGCCCGGTCCTTTCATCGCGCCCCGAACCACAGCCTTGCTTTCCACGGCTGGATGGATGGTCACGGGCTTGCCCGGAATGAATTGCGCAAACATGGCGGTCGATGCCAACAACAGCAAAGGAGCTGATTTCATAGCGCGGTGGGAAATATAACATCGCTGCACGCAGCGCCTGCAGGGAGGGCGCGCTGCGCGCGGCCAGATGCGAGTTCCGCGATGGAAGCCAGCTTCTGTGCGCGCATGCTGCGGCTCCCGGTGACCGGCCGAACTATACTGAACAGCACGTGCCGTAATGAGGCCACGCAAGTGCCAGCCTGCTGAAGAGGACCGATGAGCGCTGCGAACGAGCTTACAAAACCGATTCTTCCCGGAACAGCGGCTTCTGATTACGAACGCTACCTGCGCACCGATGAGTTGCTGGCGCTGCAAAAAACTGAGGACGAGCGCCGGCACCCTGACGAGTTAACCTTCCAGGTGGTGCACCAGGCTTCAGAGCTGCTGATGAAAGGCGCAGTGCATGAAGTAGATCGCGGGCGCGAGCGGCTCATGCACGGCGACTTCTTCGATTGCGCGCGGCTGCTGCGCCGCGCCCTCATGATGCTTGACCCGCCCATCCAGCTTCTCCGCGTGCTCGAGACGATCACCCCCTTCGATTACCAGATCATTCGCCAGGGCCTGGGCCACGGCAGCGGCCTTGATTCACCGGGCTTTTCAGCGCTGCTGCACATTGCGCCGCGCCTGGGTGACGCCTTCTACCAGCAGCTCGAGGCGCACGGCCTCAGCGTCATTGACCTCTACCGCCGCCACGCCGAGTTTTTCGGCCTGCACGAAGTCGCCGAATGCATGCTCGATTTCGACGAGCACGTGCAGGCATTCCGCTTTCATCACCTGAAGCTGGCGCAGCGCATCATTGGCGGCTTTGTGGCCGGCACCATGGGAACACCGGTTGAAGTCCTGCGGCAGCGGCAGGAGCACCTGTTTTATAAGCCGCTATGGGATGTGCGCAATGACATTACGCGCGAGTGCAGCGAGGCTCGCACCGGCGATCCTGACGCGCCGCAGCTTGGCCACGGCAAGCAATACTGATCACGACGTGCGCGTCTGCGCCTCCCGGCGGTCAGTGATGTTCTGATTGCGGCAAAAGAAATTCTGCGGATCATAAGCTTGCTTCAGGCGCAGCAGGCGGTCCCAGCGCGCGCGATAGGCTTCGTGCACGCGGTCATCTTCATCGCCGCTCATAAAGTTCACGTAAACCCCGGGCGACATCGCGGGCCTCAGCTCATGGAACAGATTGCGCACCCACGCGACGTTGCTGGCGTCGTCTTGCGCATTGCGCCATTGGCCCAGCACATTCAGCACAAACGGAGCGCTGCGATCGCCGAACGCAGTGGCATCGGCAGCTACGCGGCCGCAGGCGCCGCCCAGGTACGCAAGCTCGATCTCGTTCAGCCGCGATGGCGTAGAACCGAGCGCCCCGAGCATGGTTTCAATGCTGCGATCGTCGAGCGCGGCGAAATAGCCTGATTTGGTGTAGTAGCGCCCGCCGTGCGGGAAGGCCGCATCGGCCATGGTCTGCAAATCGAGGTAGGCCAGCTCGCGAATCGGGGAGACTGCATTCGACGTTGCCTGGTTGGCACGCGACAGCATTCGCACGCCGGCATCGCGGTCACCGGTCCAGAGAATGGTCTGCGAGAGCGCCGGGCGCCCGCGCATCATGGCCGGCAGCTCGGCTGAATCGGGCGCGATGCTGAGCGAGATGTTCCACTTCAAATCGTCAGGCGCTTCGGGCATGAATTCACGCCAGAAGCGCAGCAGGCCGGCGGCTTCGTTTTCGGCGTACCAGGATGTTGAAATCAGCACCGAGCGCAGCGGGTGAAGCCGGAGGCGAAATTCCGTAACCACACCAAAGTTGCCGCCGCCGCCTCGCAGCGCCCAGAACAGGTCCTGGTGCTCGCGCTCGCTCACGCTGAGCAGCGTTCCATCGGCCAGCACAATTTCAAACCCGAGAACGTTGTCGCAGGAAAGCCCGAAGCGGCGCGTCAACCATCCGGTGCCGCCGCCCAGAATTAAGCCCGCTGCGCCGGTATGCGAAACGACTCCAGCAGGGAAGACGAGGCCTTCGCGCTGCGTAGCGCGGTCAATATCGCCGAGAAGGCAACCGCCGCCCACACGCGCCTCAGGCGCTGAGGCATCTACGGCGGCGCGGCGCAATCGGCTTAAATCAATGACGATGCCGCCATCGCAACTGCTGAAGCCCGCGAGGCTGTGGCCGCCGCACTTAATGGCAGTGAGCGCGTTCGCTGCCGAAGCTGCCCTGACCGCATGCTGAACGTCAGGTACATTGTTGCACTGCAAAACTACGCCCGGCGTGCGCGCC
>JAJPJZ010000173.1 GCA_021323935.1 Terriglobia bacterium
AGCGCTGATTGCAGTCATGGTGGCAGCGCTTTACCGTGGCCGCCGGTATCCACTCACAATTCAACCAGCCGCTCGCCATGACGCCATAGCCTGATGGGCCTGAACTGGCTTGACCTCACGATCGTCGTTGTGTACCTGGCCGGCATCACGGCCTTTGGCCTGCGCTTCCGCAAGCGGCAGCGCTCGCTGCGCGATTACTTCCTGGCCGGCAAGGACGTGCCCTGGTGGGCGATCTCTCTTTCCATCGTTGCCGCCGAAACTTCAACGCTCACCATCATCAGCATTCCTGGCCTGGCCTACTCCACCAACTTCACCTTCCTGCAGTTGGTGATGGGCTACATCGTGGGCCGCGTGGTGATCAGCTTCCTGTTCATTCCGCATTATTTTCGCGGTGACCTGTTTACCGCGTATGAGCTCATGGACCGCCGCTTCGGCCGGCGCCTGCGCTCGCTGACGGCGGGGCTGTTCCTGATTACGCGCGCTGCCGCCGAAGGCGTGCGGGTGTTTGCCGTCGCCATCGTGGTGCGCATTGCGCTGGCATGGGTTTTTGCCGGCATGAGCGATTTTGGTCGCGACGTTGCCGCCATCGCCATCGTGACCGCGCTCACCATGATCTATACGTTCGAAGGCGGCATGGCCGCGGTCATCTGGACCGACGTAGTGCAGTTGGCCATCTACATTTGCGGCACCGCAGTTGGCGTCTTCACATTGTTGAAGCTGGTGCCCGGCGGCTGGCCTGAGGTGCACGCCATCGCCGCAGCTGCGGGAAAGTTTCGCGTCTTTAATTTCACTTGGACCTTCTGGCAGGACTACACGTTCTGGGCGGGCCTTCTCGGCGGCGCGTTCCTGACCACGGCCAGCCACGGCACCGACCAGCTCATTGTGCAGCGGCTGCTGGCGGCGCGCTCTGAGGCGCAATCCAAGGCCGCGCTCTTGTTCAGCGGCATCGCCGTATTCGGCCAGTTTGCATTGTTCCTGCTGGTGGGCGCGATGCTGTTCGCCTACTACCGCCTGCCGGTCGCGGCCTGGGAAAAGACGGATTACATTTTCCCAACCTTCATCGTGCAGCATATGCCGCAGGTGGTGCGCGGAATCATGATTGCCGCCATCCTGGCCGCGGCCATGAGCAACCTGAGCGCCGCACTGAATTCGCTTTCGTCGAGCGCCATCATCGATTTCTACATGCGGATGCGCCCGCACGCCAGCGAGCGCGATCGCATTGTGCTTTCCCGCGCGGCCACCGTGCTCTGGGGCCTGGTGCTGTTTGTGCTGGCAGTGCTCTCGCGCGGCCAGGGCAGCGTGGTTGAAGTCGGCCTGCGCATCGCCTCGGTCGCCTATGGCGCGCTGCTGGGAACGTTCCTTCTGGGCACGCTGACCAAGCGTGCCAATGAATCGGGCGCGATGGTGGGCTTCGCCTGCGGCTTTGCCTGGAACTGTTTTATGTGGATCTCGTTCCTGATGCGCTCGCGCTGGCCCTCGGTGACGGC
Organism: Terriglobia bacterium; assembly: GCA_021323935.1. Taxonomy (GTDB): domain Bacteria; phylum Acidobacteriota; class Terriglobia; order Terriglobales; family Acidobacteriaceae; genus JAFAIN01. The sequence continues at coordinate 1,488 of JAJPJZ010000173.1, forward strand.
AGCGCCGCTGATGTGGCGCGTCAGTCATGTTCCGTTTACCTGGTACGTGATGATTGGCTCGGTCATTACGTTCAGCATCGGGTATGCTGCCAGTTATCTGACGGCAAGTCCTGATCCAAATCCGGCACTGGAAACTCGAAGCCGCTCTCATGCCTGAACCTGCCTTCGGCACCGGCCGCCCTGAACTCGCCCGCGAGCTCACCCTCTCGCATGCCACCGCAATCGTGATCGGCACCGTCATCGGCAGCGGAATATTCCTGGTTCCGGCCGAGATGATGCAGGCCGTCGGCTCTTCGGGGCTGGTGTACCTGGCGTGGATCGTGGGCGGATTGCTCTCTCTGGCGGGCGCCATCACCTACGCCGAGCTCGGCGCCATGAAGCCGTTTGCCGGCGGCGAATACGTGTACGTGCGCGACGGATGGGGCGGCCTGGCCGGGTTCCTGTACGCCTGGACGTATTTCATCGTCGCCAAGCCCGGATCGATGGCGACCATTGCCACCGGGTTCGTCCGCATCCTCAGCAACCTTGGCCCGCTGCAGGCGCTGGGCATAACCCAGGCTGACGGCTGGCATCCCACGCATGCCGGGCAGGCGCTGGCCATCGCCGCCGTCGCCCTCATCACGTTCATCAATTACATCGGCGTGCGGCGCGCGGGCGAGTTTCAGTTGTTTTTCACCGTTTTGAAAGTTGCCATCATCGCGGTCGTGATCGCCTGCGGATTCCTTTATGCGCGCGGCGGCGCCGCCAACTTCGCAACCACTTTTATCGGAGCGCGCGGCGGCTTTGCCGGATTCATGGCCGCTCTGGTCGCGGCGCTTTGGGCCTACGACGGCTGGAACCTGGTGACCACGGTGTCAGCCGAAGTTCGTGAGCCGCAACGCAACCTGCCGATCGCGCTGATCTTCGGAATGGCTGCCGTTGGGCTGCTTTACATGGGCGTGAACGCAGCCGTCCAGTACGTCATGCCGGCTTCGTCCATTGCGGCTTCAACCGGACCGGCACTTGAGGCGGTGCGCTGGGTGGGCAACGCGTTTCTCGGAACCATCATTGCCGGCATGGCGCTGGCCATGCTTGCAACCCTGAATGGCAGCACCATGACCGGCGCTCGCGTACCGTTTGCTGCCGCGCGCGATGGCTACTTCCCCACCCGCCTGGCCGCCGTTCATCCTCGGTTTCGCACTCCTTCGGCTTCGTTGATCGTGCAGGGAGTGCTGGCCGTGGCAGTGCTGCTGCCGCGAGCCACCTTCGGCCAGCTCTTTGACCTGACGCTGTTCGCCGAGTGGATCTTTTATTTCCTGGGCGCAACCTCAATCTTCATCTTTCGCGCGCGCGATCCCCGCGCCCCTCGCCCCTACCACGCCATCGGCTATCCGGTGCTGCCGGCGGTATTTTCCGCCTGCGCTTTGACTTTAGTTTTCTATGAGTTCCAGCAGAATCTTTGGGTAAAAGTTTTCCCGCAGTGGAGCGCGCCGGTACCCTGGAATTCCATCTCGGTTGTGGGGGCGCTCACCATCCTGGCGGGGGTGCCGATCTTCTATTCCTATTCGCGGCGCCAACACCGGCGGGCGTAGGCCGCCTCCTAGGGGGCCAGCCGCCTTTCCCAAAAACGCTTCCGGTTCCCAAATTGAACCACGGTACATGACCCCCGGTTACGTTTCCTATTGACCCGATTCCGGTGATGATTGCCTGACCCCCAGGTAACCCCCACAGTCACTTAACTGGATTTGCGTAAGTGGGCACTATGAATGGACCTATGACACTTGGCCTGATGGCTGAAGAGCAGCGCTCGTGGAAGGTGTTCCTGACCAGTTATGGTCTGCAGGCGCTGGCAACCATCGTGCTCATTGAACTTTCGATGCTGGCTCCGGTGCAAGTTGCGACGCGGAAGGCGTACCAGTACATCAGCCTGTCAGCGCCGGTCGAGGCCGGCAAGCCGCCGGCCATTGCTCACGCCCGGCCGCAGCCGCACATCGCGCCGGCGCCACAAGTGGCGCAGCCGGTAATTGAGACGGCTCGCCTGCGCGTGCCTGAGGCTTTGCGGCGTCCGCAGCCTGTGCCGCAGCCGGTTGCGGTGAAGTTTGCTTCGGCCGTGCCTGCCATCTCAGCACCGATCGTGAAGCCTGCGGCGCCCGTTATTACCGGCGGGTTCAGCGCCGGTTCATCGGCAGCGCCTACGATCAAGGCCGCGGTTGAAAAAGTCCAAACCGGCGGGTTCGGCGATCCTAACGGCGTTCCGGCGCAGAACAGCCCCAATAAAGCAGGCGCTGCCATCGCACAGACGGGTTCGTTTGACATGCCGGCGGGCGGAGGCTACGGCAACGGCGCCGGCGGAACACACGGAATCCGCGGCACGGTTTCAAGCGCGGGGTTCGGCAACGGCGTGGCCACGCAAACCCCGGTGCGCGGAGGCCAGGGCAACGGAATCGTTCAGCAGGCGGGCTTCAGTGAAAGCCGCGCTGCCACCGACGGTCCGCGGTTAAAGACCGCAGCAGCCACCGAGCCTGCGACCGTACCGGTTGAAATTGTTTCAAAGCCCAAGCCGGTTTATACCGAAGAAGCCCGGCAACTTCATCTTGAGGGCGAGGTTTTAGTGGAAGTCATCTTTACCGCGTCGGGCCAGGTGCACGCGCTTCGCGTAGTGCGAGGACTGGGGCACGGGCTCGATGAAGCCGCATTGCGCGCGGCCGAACAGATCAAGTTCAAGCCGGCGCAGCGCGAGGGCCACGCAGTTGATTCAACGGCGGTGTTGCACGTAGTTTTTGAAATCGCTTAGCAATTGCCCCGGCGCGCCGGGCGTGATTTGCCGGAAATTTGAGGGAACTTTTATGCGGACATACAGGTTTGGCGCATGGCTAACAGCCGCGGTCGTGGCGCTTGGAGCACTGGCCCAGGCCGCAGATCAGCCCACTACCCTGCAGCAGGTGGTTGATCGCATCTTCCAACGCGAGCAGGAACAGGTGAAGGCTCTGTCGCAGTACTCGCCGCTGGTTGAGACCTACATCCAGAACGTCGCACGCGACCAGGAGCAGATCGTGGTTCCGGCGTCAGACCGGTACTTTGTGGGCAAGCTCAGCCTGGCCGACGGCAGCTTTGACGAGCACGTGTTCACCGGCCGTGAAGGCGTGGTCGCCAAGGCGGGACACAAAGTTTCAGGCGCGCTGAACATCTTCGGCGTCAAGTACAACGCCACCGGCTTTTCCTACGAGATCTTTCCCGACCAGGCGTCGTTTGACCGCAACCACTACGACGTGAACTTCGTGCAGCGGGAGTTCCTGGGCGACGTGCGCACGCTGGTTTTTGACGTGGCGCCCAAGCCGAACTCCGGTACCGGCCGGTTTCTGGGCCGCATCTGGGTCGAGGACAAGGACTACACCATCGTCCGGTTCAATGGCACCTACGTTCCCAAGCCGCGCACCGGCATGTTCTTCCACTTTGATAGCTGGCGCGTCAACACGGCCGGCAGCATGTGGGTACCGGCTTACGTTTATAGCGAAGAATCTGATGCGCTGCATGGGGTGGACCAGCACATGAGCATGAAGGCGCAGACCCGCATCTGGGGCTACAACTCCAAGGGCAGCAACAAGGATTCCGAGTTCAGCGAAATCCTGGTGGATTCGCCCAACGCCAAGGACCAGAGCGTGGCGGCGCAGGACGCCAGCCCGCTTGAAGGCAAGCGCGCGTTTGAGCGCCTGGCGGAAGACAACGTAGTGGCAAAAATGGAGGCCGTGGGCCTGCTTGCGCCCTCCGGCGAACTCGATAAGATCCTGGAAACGGTGGTCAACAACCTGGAGATCACCAATAAGCTCGACATCCAGCCTGAAGTCCGCTGCCGCGTGCTTCTGACCACGCCGCTTGAAAGCTTCACCGTCGGTCACACCATCGTGATCAGCCGCGGATTGGTAGATGTGCTGCCTGATGAGGCTTCACTCGCCATGGTGCTTTCACGCGAGTTGGCGCACATCGCGCTGGGCCACCATTTCGATACCCGCTACGCCTTTTCAGACCGGCTGCTGTTTGCCGATGAGAAGTCATACCAGAACCTGGCCTTCGGCCACACCGAGCAGGAAGAAGAGCAGGCCGACGCAAAGGCTGAGGAACTGCTGAAGAATTCGCCATACGCCGATAAGCTGGCCGCCGCCGGGTTGTTCCTGCGCGCGCTTGAAAGCCGCGCGCCGGCGCTCGCCGCGCTGAACCAGGCACACCTGGGCACGCCGCTGGTGCAGAAAGGCCACGTGGTCCGGCTGCGCTCGCTGATGAATTCTTCGCCCGCTCTTGACGTCCACAAGCTCGACCAGATTGCGGCGCTTCCCCTCGGCGGCCGCGTGAAGCTGAATCCCTGGACGAACACCGTGGCGCTGGTCAAGACGGCGCCTTTGCCCATCATGTCAGCCGCTGACAAGATGCCGTTCGAAGTCACGCCCTTCCTGCCGCATATTCAGCGGGCGGGCGCAACCACTGACACTTCGGTGGCTTCGGCGGGAAACAAGTAAACCCCATCGCCCTCCTCTCGTTTGCGGGGCTCGACCGGAGCCCCGTTTTTTAATTGGGCGCGCATTCGTGTGCGAAGTCAGGAGCGGGTGGCGCGAAACAGGCCGGCGATGCCGAACGAATATGGCGTCCACGTAGGGTTGCGGAAGCCGGCTTGCGACATTCGTTGCAGCATCTCGCCAGGCGCGGGGAAGCGCTCAACCGATGCAGGCAGGTATTGATAAGGGCCGCTTACCCCCGAAATCAGCGTGCCGATACGCGGCAACACGCGGTGAAAGTAGAAGGCGTAAAGCTTTCCGGTGAGGCCGCCGGGCCGGCCGAAATCAAGGATTCCGAGTTCCCCGCCAGGTTTCAGCACGCGCGCCATTTCGCGCAGTCCGAGGTCATAGTTGGTCAGGTTGCGGAATCCAAAGGCAGATACGACCAGGTCGAAGCTCGAATCGGGCAGCGGCAAGGCCAGCGCATCGGCCTGCAGCCATCGCGGGGCATTGTGCATGCCGGCTGATTTTGCGCGTGCCCGCGCCAGCATCGCGGCTGAAAAATCAATCCCGACCAACTCGGCGCCGGCGGCGCCGCGCCGCTTTGCCAGGGCAAAGGTCATGTCGCCGGTGCCGCAGCAAAGGTCGAGCACCCGCGCGCCGGGCCGTTGCAGTATTGCATAAAACTTGCGCGCCGTCCGCCGCCACCACATTCGATCGATGTTGAAGGAGAGCAGGTGGTTCAGCAGGTCATAGCGCGGCGCAATCGCGCTGAACATCTGCTCGACGGCCGCAGCGGCTTCGCCCTCGTTGAGCGCAGTCAACGTGCCGCGCCGGTTCGATTGCGGTGGCTCCCCACGGTCGGATTGCTGCTCCGGTGTCGGGCGCCGATTGGGCGTGCGATCGGTCACACCCGATTATGCACTCGCCCGGCTATGCTGTGTAATGCTCACCTCCCGTAGTTGCCGGTCGGCCCTGATGCGCCAGACGTACCTGACGCGCCCGTCATGCTCGAACTGTTGATTCTGTTCCGAATTTGTAACGAAGGCCGGCTTTCAGCCGCCGGTTCGGCAGGGCGCCTGCGGACATGAGCTTGCAGCCGCGCGCGCATGTTCGATTTTCGCGACGCGGGTCACGCCTGCGATAGATATCGCAACTCTTCCACTGCCTGAATCACGGCTCGCTCGGGCACGTCAGGCACAACTTCAACCCTGCCCAGCTCAACCGGCAGGATGAAGTGCACCACGCCGTCGCGGGTCTTCTTGTCGGCCAGCAGGCGCCTGGCGATGCGCTTGGCTTTGACGTCAACTTTGGGGAGCGGCGCGTAGGCCAGCACCTGGGAAATGACTCGGCGCGCCAGCTCCGGCTCGGTGCGTTGCATGCCGCTTGCAATCAGCGATGCCGCGACCATTCCCCAGGCCACGGCTTCGCCGTGCAGGAATTCCTTGTAATTCGTCTCAGCCTCAAGCGCGTGGCCGATGGTGTGGCCAAAGTTCAGGATGCGCCGCAGGCCGCCTTCGCGCTCATCGGCGCCGACGACTTCGGCTTTCACGCGGACGCTTGCGGCAATCAGCCACTCCAGCGCTTCACCGTCGCGCTGCAGAATGCGCTCGCGGTTATCTTCCATGTAGCGAAAAATTTCAGGATCGCGAATGACTCCGCACTTTAAGCCCTCAAACAACCCGGAACGAAATTCGCGTTCCGGCAGCGTGCGCAGCGTATCGGGATCGGCAACCACCAGCCGGGGGTGGTGAAACGTGCCCAGCAGGTTTTTGCCGGCAGCCAGGTTCACGCCGGTCTTGCCGCCGATGGAAGCATCGAGCTGCGCCAGCACGGTGGTTGGAACCTGGACGCAATCGACCCCGCGCATAAACAGTGAGGCGAGCAGGCCGGCCACGTCACCCACAACGCCGCCGCCGAGCGCGACAACCAGCGCGCCGCGGTCGGCGCCGCGCTGCACCATGCGAGTGGCAAGCGAGCTGATGCTGTCGAGGTTCTTGTGGCGCTCGCCATCAGCCATTTCCAGCACAACCGGCTCAAGGTTGGCCGCGCTGAGCGATGCGAGCAGCGCCTCACCCCAATGCTTGCGGACTGGAGGCGACGTGACTACGAAGCAGCGTTTGCGGTCGAGGTCAAGGGCGGCAATCAGCTCGCCGGCGCGCCCGAGCAGGCCTTTTTCAATGCGCGCTTCATATTCGCACGGCGGCCGGCCGGCAACTCGGATGGCAATCGATTGCACCCGTACATCATAGCTTGCACACCTGCCGGCGAAACCTGCGGCAAGAGCCGCGAGGCGAAGGGTTGGGCGCGCGCCAAGGAGCGCATTACATCAGCCATGTTGCGGCCGAATCGAGCAGCACTCGCCGCGCGGGGCGCTCAGGATTTTCCTCGCCTCGGTGATGTAACATTGGTGAGTTGCAAATTGAGGCAGGAGGAGCTCTATGGGACGCGACGATGATAGCAACGGTTTTGCCTGGTTCCTGGCAGGCCTGGGCCTGGGGGCCGTGATTGGCGTGCTGTATGCGCCGAAATCGGGCACCGAGACTCGGCAGGACATTATGAACGCCGCCGATGAAGGCCGCGAGTTTGTGACCAGCCGCGCTCGCCAGGCGCGCGAACAGGCCAGCCAATGGGTTGACCGCGGGAAAGATATCCTGACGCAGCAGCGCGAAAACGTCGCTTCGGCGGTTCGCGCCGGCAAGGAAGCTTATCGCCAGGCCACAACTGAAGGCGCGCCCGGCCCTGGGTCCACCACCGGCGGAATGTAAGCCATCGCTGCCGTGAAGCCATGCTTTTGCCCTGCCCTTCCCAGCCGCCAGGGGCGGGGCATTTGCTTTTCAGCGCTTAAGTTTTCACTCGCAAAATGCCGCCGAACGCGATACATAAGCCGTAGCGCCTTCACTGCTGAGAGCTTTCGCCGGCCAGATCATCCGGCAATCGTTGATCCCTATGAATAACGTGAATATTGAGACCGTGTTTGTCATTGTGGCGGCGGTGGCGATTGTTTTGCAATTCGCCATCCTGCTCGCAATGTACGCCGCCATCCGCAAGAGCCAGAAGCGCGTTGAAGGCATAACCGAGGCCCTCACTCGCCACGGCATTCCGGCGCTGGAAGCGGCCCACACCTTCTTCCTGGAAAACGCGCCGAAGGTTTCAAGCATTCTGGATAACGTTTCAACCAGCACCGGCACCGTTAACCGGCAAATTGAGCGCGTGGATGCCACCGTCACCGACATTGTGGACCGCACTCGCCTGCAGGTAATCCGCGCCGATGAACTGGTCTCGCGCACCCTCGACCGCGTGGAGGAGACGACGGATTTTGTTCACCATCGCGTGCTCTCGCCCATCCGGCACGCCGCAGGGCTCATCCAGGGAGTGGGCGCCGGCATTGGCGCGCTGATGGGCAATTTGCGGGGCTCGCGCAACGGCCCTCGCAATAACGGCCGCAGCGACATGCTGCCCTGAAGGAAGCCGAAGGCACTGGCCCGGCTGCTCAGGTGGCTGAGACACGATCAAGTCGAAGGCAAAACAAAAAGGCGCTTTGCGGCGCCTCTTCATTTTTTGACCATCTGCAGGCTGTGAAGATTGTTTAACGTCGTCGCGTAGCGGCGCGCTTCTTTCTCCCAAACCCGTGCTACTGGGGCGGCAAGAGCAACAGTGCTTTCTCGGCCAGGAGACGATGTGCGGCCGTGGTTGGGTGAAACGCGTCCCAGAACAGATACGTATTGGGCGTGGAACAGAACGCGCCCACAATCACGCCGGGCACGGTGCAGCGATCGGTTACGTCGGTAAAGCCGAAGGATGCCGGCGAACTATGCACCGCGATGAACAATGACGCTACGTCGAACAGCTTTACAAAGCGCAGCGGGTGCGCAGGATCGGGCGGCAGCAGCAACGGCAGTGCGCTGGTGAGCTGCTTGATGCCGTCATCGAAGGAGCCGGTGAAGAAGCTCACCACCGGCGGAATCGAGGGAGCCACGTTTGCAAGAAACTCGATGTATGGCGTCATCGCCAGGTCCGGCAGGTTGGGAATCAGGAACATGCGGGCGCCCGCGCCATACAGAACCGCCACGTTCTTCTGAATCGCAGCGAGCGCGGCTGAAATGATTGCAACCGAGGTCTGGCCGGTCGGATCGGTGGAGAGCGCGTTCACGGCGTCATCGATGTCATTGGCGCCGATCCAGATTACGACCAGCGAATTTCTCGGCATTCGGCCGTGGAAGTCATAAAGGAACTTGTCCACTTGCGTGCTGAGGTCGAATTCGGGAAAGTCAGCCGCTCCGGCGCGCGAGCGCGCGCGGCCTACAGCGTAATCGGTGAAAAAGCCGGGCAGCAACAGCGACGGTGCGCCGCTCGAATATAAATGCAGCGAATCGGCCAGTTGCTCGGCCCAGGTTGGTCCGTTGGAAAAATGGAACCACCCCACCAGGTACGAAGCTGTGGGCGGCGCGAGCGCAAACGGAACTTTGGTGACTTGGTGGGTGGCGATAAAGTGGTTGCCGGCGTCAGACAGGCTGTCGCCAAAAAAGATGATGTGCTCAATCTTCTGCGCCGAAACCGGCGCAACGCTGATTGCGATGGCAAAAAGCACCGCCAGCATCCGTTTGCGGATCAGGTCCATTGCAGGCCTCCGGGTAAGTGCTCGAAAGTATCTGCTGCGGGCGCGCATTCGCCAACAAAATTATTTTTGCGGGCAGCGGGCGGCAGATTCGGCCAGGCCTGTTGACACGGTTTTTTCTTAACGTGTAGATTCCGCCAGATGTCACAACGGGACTCGGGCACTTCGGCAACTTATTCGCCGCAGGCAATGTGGCTGGGCCTGGCGCTGGCGCCGCAAGTGGGCGCAACCCGCTCGCGCCGGCTGGTTGAGCACTTCGGCAATATCGCGGCCGTGTATCGCGCGTCGCTGACCGAACTTGAGGCGGCGGGCCTGCCGGCGGTGAGCGCGCAGGCCATTTACAACCGCGATGCGCTGGCTCGCGCCGAAGAAGAGCTGCTGCGCGCCGCCACCGCGGGTGCCAGCATCATTACGCTCGATGATCCTGCGTATCCGGAGCACCTGCGCCAGATCTACGATCCGCCAGTGGCACTGTTCGTTCGCGGCTCCACGCGGTCGCTCCGCGAGCCCGGCATCGCAATTGTCGGCACCCGCCATCCGACGCCTTATGGCCTGGGAATGGCTGAGCGGCTGGCCTGCGACCTCGCCGCCCATGGCCTCATCATATTCAGTGGGCTGGCGCGCGGCATCGATTCAGCCGCGCATCGCGGAGCCGTCCACGCCAAAGGTCGCACGGTTGCTGTGCTCGGCACCGGCGTCGATGTGATTTACCCGCGTGAAAATTCGCGCCTGACCGAAAGCATCCTGGAACTCGACGGAGCGATTGTGAGCGAGTTCCCGCTTGGCACGTTTGCCGCGCCGCAGAACTTTCCGATTCGCAACCGCATTATCAGCGGGCTCTCGCTGGGCGTGCTGGTGGTTGAGGCCGGCGAGTACAGCGGCACGCGCATCACTGCCCGGAACGCCCTCGAACAGAATCGGGAATTGTTTGCCGTTCCCGGCAATGTGACCAACAAGAACTCCTGGGGGCCGAACACGCTCATCAAGCAGGGTGCGAAGCTGGTAGCAACCTGGGAAGACGTTTTCGAGGAATTGCCGTCGCACGTCAAGGCGCAGCTTGCCCCTGCGCCTGAATCCGGCAACGGTTCGGCGGCATCATTGTTCGAGCAGCCGCAAAAATTGGGCGAGCAGGAACGCCGCGTCCTCAAGCTGCTGCGGGCCGACGAGCCGCGGCACATCGACCAACTGGTGGAAGAGCTCGAAGGCAAGCTGTCAGCGTCAGAGATTTTTTCAGCGTTATTCGAGCTGGAGCTCGGCGGCCACATCAAGCAGTTGCCCGGCAAAAATTACGTCAAAGCCATGTAGCGCGGGCGGCCACGTAGCCCTGCAGCCATTCAGCGATTTTCCGGCATTGTGCTAGTTTGAAACCAGACACGGGTACCACAGAGGACCATTGGCAAAAGGTTTAGTCATCGTTGAATCGCCGACCAAGGCGAAGACCATTGAAAAATATCTGGGTCGCGGCTACCAGGTCGAGGCTTCTCTCGGCCACGTGAAAGACCTGCCCAAGAACAAGCTGGGCGTCGATCCTGATGCTGAGTTTGAAACCGAATACATCGTCATCCCGGGCAAAGAGAAAGTCCTGACCAAGCTGAAGAAGCTGGCCAAGTCAGCCGACGCAATCTACCTGGCGCCTGACCCGGACCGGGAAGGCGAAGCCATCGCCGCTCACCTGGCCGAAGAACTCGGCGACGGCCGCGGCAAGAGAGCCAAGAAGAACGGCGGGCCGACCATCCAGCGGGTCACGTTCAACGAAATTACTCAGCGCGCCGTGCGCGACGCTTTCCAGCACCCGCGCGAAATCGATCGCAACCTGGTTGACGCGCAGCAGACGCGGCGCGTCCTTGATCGCCTCGTCGGCTATCAGGTTTCGCCCTTGCTTTGGGACAAAGTCCGGCGCGGCCTGTCTGCCGGGCGCGTGCAGACGGTTGCGTTGCGCCTGATCGTGGAGCGCGAGCGCGACATCAAGGCCTTCGAGAAAAAAGAATACTGGACCATTGATGCGCATCTCTCCGCCGGCAAAGGCCCGGCCTTCGACGCCCACCTGGTGGGCGCCAATCCCGAAAAGAACGTGGTTCCGGATGAAGCCACCGCGCGCCGCATCGAAGAACAGCTCAAACGCGCGACGTGGACAGTTTCAGCCGTTGAGAATAAGGAGCGCCGCCGCAGCCCGACGCCGCCTTTCACCACCAGCAAGCTTCAGCAGGATGCGTCGCGCAAACTGCGCTTCAGCGTCAAGCGCACCATGATCCTGGCGCAGCGGCTCTATGAAGGCGTTGAGCTCGGCGCCGAAGGCCACGTCGGCCTCATCACCTACATGCGTACCGATTCCACCCGCGTCGCTCCCGAGGCGCTGACGGAAGTGCGCGAAATGGTGCTCTCCAACTACGGCGAGGCCTATTTGCCCGCCGAGCCCAATACGTATAAATCGAAAAAAGGCGCGCAGGAAGCGCACGAGGCCATTCGCCCAACCTCGGCTCTGCGGCATCCCGACTCGGTGAAGCAATACCTGCAGGAAGACGAGTTCAAGGTTTACAAGCTGATTTGGCAACGCTTCGTCGCCTCGCAAATGGTGCCCGCGGTGTTCGACCAGACCACGGTCGATATCGACGCCAGGTCAAACGGCGAAACCTATCCATTCCGCGTGACCGGCTCCGTGTTGAAGTTCGATGGCTTCCTGAAGGTTTACGAAGAATCCAAGGAAGGCAAGGACGAAGAGGACGAGGCGCTGAAGCACAAGCTGCCGGCTCTGGAGCAAGGGCATTCGCTCACGCTTAAAGAGCTCAAGCCGGAGCAGCACTTCACCGAGCCGCCGCCTCGCTACAACGAAGCTTCCCTGGTCAAGGAATTGGAAGAACGCGGCATTGGCCGCCCGTCCACGTACGCCACCATCCTTGGGACGATTCAGGAGCGGCAGTACGTTCAGAAGACCGGCGGCAAATTCGTGCCCACTGAGATCGGCCTGGTTGTCACCGATCTGCTGGTCGCCAACTTCCCCGACATTTTCGACCCGCAGTACACGGCGCGCCTCGAAGAAGAGCTCGATGAGATTGAAGACGGCAAGGAAAAATGGACTGAAGCGCTGGCCGATTTCTACAAGAAGTTCCAGAAGGACCTGGCCTACGCTGAAAAGCACATGGAAAACATCAAGCGGATGGAAAAGCCGACCGAAGAGAAGTGCGAACGGTGCGGCTCTCCGCTGGTCATCAAGTGGGGTAAGCACGGATCATTCTTTGCCTGCAGCTCGTACGACAAGAGCGATCCCAATAGCTGCACCTTCACCAAAGAAAATCCCATCGACCTTCCCGAGCTCGATTCCGCCGACGTTCAGGAAACTTCGCAGGAAGAATATTGCGAGAACTGCGGCCGGCCCATGGTCCTGAAGCGCGGACGCTTCGGCACCTTCATGGCCTGCACCGGCTACCCCGATTGCAAGACCACTCGCCGGCTCGACCAGGGCAAGAAGGTCCCCGATATTCCGCTGGAAGAAACCTGCCCGCAGTGCAATCGCAACATGGTGCTGCGCCACGGCCGCTACGGCGAGTTCGCCTCATGCTCCGGATACCCCGAGTGCAAGTACGTCAAGCAGAACTTCATCGGGGTCAAATGCCCGGAGTGCAAGACCGGAGAGCTCGTCGAGAAGAAGGCGCGGCGCCGCGGCAACCTGTTTTATGGCTGCTCCAATTATCCCAAGTGCAAATTCACCTCGGCGCACCGGCCGCTGGCCGAAACGTGCCCCAGTTGTGGCTCTGAGTACCTGGTGCAGAAGACGCTGAAAGACGGCGAAGTCATCGCCTGCCCCAATTCCCAGTGCGACTACCAGCGCCCCGTAAAAGAAGCCGTGGCCTGAGCGCGTTTTTAGCCGCGGCGCGTTGTAAACTGGAACGGCAAATCCTCAGGAGGGCCAATGGCCACACCAGCCGACGCTGAACTGATTTTGAAGCTCTACGATTTTCGCCGCGAGGCCAAGATGCGCGAGGCGCGCAACTGGTTCGTCAACTTCAATCCGTCTTCCTACGAAGACTTCGCGAAGACGGTGTTTGCCTTCGGCGCCCAGGAAAATGCCTACTTCCGCCAGGTCACCAGCTATTGGGAAACCGCAGCATCGCTGGTCCTGCACGGCACCATTGACGAGGAGTTGTTTTTCGATACGCAGGGCGAAATGTGGTTCGTCTTCACCAAGCTGAAGCCGTACCTGGCGCAGTTCCGCCAGCAGCTCAAGGCGCCTGAGGCGCTGAAGAATGTCGAAGCTGTGGCTACGCGCTCGCAGCGCGGCCAGGAGCGCATTCGCATGATGGACGAGCGCTTCAAGATGTTTGCGCAGATGCGCGCGCAAAGCCAGCAGCAGCAGGCGCAGGCAAAATCAGCCTAAGGCGCCGCGTTCGCTCGCACGGCAGAATTGCCGCCCCGCGCGGCTTTTGAGCGGAGGACCGGACCGGTTCTCCGCTTTGCTTTTGTTGCTCCTCTGCTGCCGCCACTTACGCGATGAACTCGCGGATGTACTCATCGCGGCTTTCCGCCAGTTCGAGCGCCGAGCCATCGAAGATCACTTTGCCTTCGCGCAGCAGCAGGAAGCTGACCCCTACGTCGGTAACTTTTTTTGCCGGCGCTTCGACCATGCGGTGCTGCTTCTGGTCGTAATGATGCGTTGCCATCACCCAGGCGTCCTGCAGCCGATGCGTCACCATGAGCGCGCTGGTTTTATATGCGTCGCGCTCCTTCACCAGCAGCTCGATAATCGTGGTCGAAGTGACCGGATCGAGGCCGGCGGTCGGCGAGTCATAAAGCACAATCTCCGGCTGCGTCACGATTGCGCGCGCAATCGCGACCCGGCGGCGCATTCCGCCTGAGAGCTCATCGGGAAACATGTCGACCGTCTGCTCCAACTCAACGAAGCGCAGGGCCTCGCGCACCCGCCGCTCCACTTCTTCCGGCGGCAGGTCGTGATCTTCTTCCAGCCGGTAGGCCACGTTTTCGCGCACGGTGAGCGAGTCAAACAGCGCGCTTTCCTGAAACACCATGCCCATGTTGCGCCGCAGCTCGAACAGCTCTTCTTCCTTCATCACGGTGATGTCGCGCCCCAGCACGCGGATGACGCCCGAATCCGGCTTCAGCAGCCCCAGCGCCAGCTTCAGCGCGGTCGTCTTGCCGGCGCCTGCCACGCCCAGGATGATCTTGGTTTCGGCGCACGGCAGCACGAATGACACGCGGTCCAGGATCGGGCGGTCTTCGAACGTGATCGATACGTTTTCAAACGCGATGGCGTTTTCGCCGTCCTTGCAGGGCGGCTCAGCGCCCGGTGAAGTGGTGAACGGAGACGCCATTTAGGTGGGCCAGAACACGAGCAGGAAGCGCGTGATAAAGAAATCAAGCACCAGCACCAGGATTGACGACGTAACCACCGCGCGCGTGGTTGAAAGCCCAACCCCGCGCGTTCCGCCTTTGGTGTTCAGGCCGTAAAAGCAGCCCACCGTGCCGATCACAAATCCGAACATCACCGGCTTCACCAACCCGCGGATGACCTCGCCGAAGGTAAGGTTCTGGTACGTGCTGGTCCAATATTGATTGCTGTCCAGCCCAAGCATGAAGCGCGCCACGAACCAGCCGCCAATCAGCCCGCAGAGATCGGAGATGATGGTCAAAAAAAACAGCATCACCACGGTCGAGATCACGCGCGGCGTCACCAGCTTTTTGAATGGATCGGTGCCGAGCGCCCGCATCGCGTCAATCTGCTCCGTCACTTTCATGGAGCCGAGTTCGCTGGCAATGCCTGACGCGTTGCGGCCGGCCACCAGCAGCGCCGTCAGGATCGGTCCAATCTCCGTAACCATCGAGATCGCCACCAACTGGCCGGTCATCCATAACGAGCCGAATTGCTCGAGAGTGCTTGAAGTGTTCAGCGCCAGCGAGCCGCCGATTGAAATGCCGGTCAGAATGACGATCGGGATTGAGCCGACGCCGATGGTATCGGCCTGCTGCATCAGGTCGGCAAGGTAGCGCGGCCGCCGGAACAGGTTGGTGAGCGACTGCCACGCCATCAGCGCGTATTCTTGGACGGCCAGGACTTTGTCTTTGGCGAGTTCCCTCGGCGAAATCAGTTCCATGAAATCAGCCATGCCGGGCAGTGTGCCCACGCCTGAACTATATGCGAATAAATCGGCAAAAGTCACGCCGCGCCCGGGTTAGCATCGTAGTGTGCCGCGCCACAACCAAACCCTGCTGCTCGACGCCGATGACACCCTGTGGGAAAACAACGTCTATTTCGAGCGCGCCATTGCCGCCTTCATCTCCTTCCTGAACCATCAGCAATACACGCCCGCCGAGGTGCGCGACATCCTGAACCAGGTGGAACGCGCCAACGTCCTGCAGCACGGCTACGGCACCCAGAGCTTCGCGCACTCGCTGGTCGCAACCTTCGAGCAGCTTTCCGCCGAGCCGCTCACGCCGGCTCTGCACGAAACCATCCACGGCTTCGCGCACCAGATTGCCGAGCATCCCGTCGAGATCATCGCAGGCGTTCCTGAGACGCTCGCTTATCTCGCTCCGCGGCATCGCCTCGTGCTCGTCACTAAGGGCAACGCCGCTGAACAAGCCGGCAAAGTCGAGCGTTCCGGGCTGAAGCCATACTTCAGCGCCATTGAAATCGTCCGGGAAAAGAATGTCGCCGTGTATCGCGACCTCGCCGCCAGGCACAACTTCCACCATCAGAGCACCTGGATGATCGGCAACAGCCCGAAGTCAGACGTAAACCCGGCGCTGGCCGCGGGCCTCAACGCAGTCTTTGTCCCGCACGCCGACACCTGGATGCTGGAGCACGAAGAGGTCGGCATACCCGCGCCCAGCGGCACGCTGCTCAAGGTCGAAAGTTTCGCGGAACTGCAGCGGCACTTCTGATTCGCTCTGGCGAATCGAAATTGCCGGACGCAAACGTGGCGCGCAGCTCAGTCGCATTGAGCTGTTGGCGAATCCGCGCGACCGCGGCTTCGTTGCCGCAGGAGACATTGCGAATTCATCGCGCCCTTCCCTGCACCAAACTAACTAATCAGTTCGCCCTAGACGCGCGTGCTAGGCTTGGCCTGCTCTGGGGTTTCTCCGCGCCTTTTTCTATTGGCGCTGGCAACACACAATTTGCGCCGGCTGCTTCAGACGTTTGAAGCGCTCGCCGACCTTGGCCCCGCGCTCACCGGCGAAACCGATTTTCAGGCCAATGCGCTGGCCATGCTGCGCGCCTCCATCGACGCCGTAGGCGCGCGCGAAGGCGTGTTGTTCACCTTCAGCGAAAAGCCGGCGCTGTTGCGCTCCGCCGCCGTTCACGGCCTGGCCGTGCTGCCCGATCCCGCGCTCATTCCTCTTTTGCCGAAGCATGTTTACGCGCTCAGCCATGCGCCGGGCGCCACCACCGTGCCGCCCGAAGGCGGATGGCAGAACTTCCTCAGCACTAACGGCAATGTGGCGCCGCAACTGTTTCATTGCCTGGCGCCGCTGCGCGTGCGCAATCGCCTGGTCGGCGTGCTGGCTCTCGGCCGCGCGGCTGAATCGGTTCACTACACTCCTGAGGCGCTCGAGGTCCTGGAACTGCTGGCGCATTATATTGCGCTCGCGGTGCACAACTGGCTGCTGACCCACTCGCTCGAGCGCCGCGTCAGCGAAAACCTGCGCCTTTTGGCTTCGTTGAACACATTTTGCGATCGCGCGCTCGAGGCGTTCGCCGTCGCAATCGACGTCAAGCACGTGCAGATTCACGGTCACTCCGTGCGCGTGGGGCACTACGCTGCCGGCATCGGCGAAGCCCTGGGGCTTGAAGCTTCTGAAGTCGCAGCCCTGCGCTCGGCCGGCTACCTGCACGATATCGGCAAGGTTGCGGTCGATAAGCGCCTGTTCGCCAAGCCTGAACGGCTCGATGATGACGAATTCCGCGAAATGGCTGACCACACCCTGGTCGGCCATCGCATCGTCGCCGGAATCGATTTTCCCTGGCCGCAACTGCCTGAAGTGGTCCGCTGGCACCATGAGCGCGCCGATGGCTCCGGCTACCCTGATCAGCTCAGGCTTGACGAGCTGCCCGTGCAATCGCGCATCGTCGCCGTGGCCGATACCTTCGACGCCATGATCTCTGACCGCCCCTGGCGCCCGGCGCTCGATCTCGGCCAGGCGCTCAGCGAAATCGTAAAAATCGCCCCCCAAAAATACGACGTTGCCGCAGTGCAGGCGCTGCTGATTCAGGTCAGGCGCCACGCCGTCGATCCCAACCGCAGCCGCTTCCTCGATGAGCGTGTTTTCTGCAATATCGGGCCATCTGACGTAGATAATCTCGCCTCCGAACTCAATTACCGCCTCACCCAGGGCCGCACCCAGGTGGACGTAACCACCCCGTAAATTCAGCAACTTTTCCCGGAGCGCGGGTTCGATTAATCAAAAGGGCCGGTCTCATAGGTCTCTGCGGCCGGCCAGTAATGTTGTTCCCCTTAGGCGCGCGAATGGGCCGCGCGCCTTCCGAAACGACTTGCGGCGCTACGCCGGATCTCGTTTCGACCCCAACCGGCCAGGTTACCCCGGCGCCGGCGGCTTATGCCGGCAGTTTGCGGCCTAAGGCGCATCACTGGAGTGACCTGGCTGGTCTCCCTACCGGCCCCTTGCGGGTGCATAATTTCCTTTGGGAGCATGAAATGAAACTCGGGCTGCGCCAAGTCACTGTGTTCGCCATCTGCGCCTTAGTGGTTTCGGCCACCGCTCTGGTGGCGGCCGATAAGCATAAGTCGAAGAAGGGCCAAACCGGCATGCCGCAAATGGAAGACTCCCGGCGCGCCCTGCATGCATTGAACCGCCTGACCTTCGGCCCGCGCCCCGGCGAAGCTGAACGCGTCGCCGCCATGGGCGTGGACAAGTGGTTTGAGCAGCAGCTCCATCCTGAGAAGATTGACGATCACGCGCTCGACGCGCGGCTGGCCGGCTTCCGCACGCTGAACATGGACGCCAAGACCATGTTTCAGACTTTCCCGCCGCCGCAGGTAGCCAAGATGGTTGAGAACGGGCGCGCCAGCATCCCTCGCGATCCTGAGAAGCGCGCCGTGTACGAGGCCATGATCGCCAAGTACGACGAGAAAAAAGAACAGAAGCAGGATGCGCAAAACGCGCAGGCGAACGCCAACGGCAACAATGCCAACGCCCCCGCTGATGACGACGCCATCAAGCGCCAGCGCCAGCAAGAGCGCCGCGAAGCGCGTGAAGCCGAAGCCGGCACCATCGCACGGCTCAACAGCGAATCGCCCGATAAGCGCTACCAGGACATTTTGCGCATGGCGCCCGATGAGCGCAATCGCCTGCTGCAGGCGCTCAACCCGCAAGAGCGCCAGGCCTGGATGAACGACTTTACTCCCCAGCAGAAAGAAGAGATGCAGGCGCTGCAGAACCCGCAGGGTGTGGTGGTCAACGAACTGCAGCAGGCCAAGATCATCCGCGCGGCATACAGCGAGCGCCAGATTGAAGAAGTGATGACCGATTTCTGGGCCAATCACTTCAATGTGTTCATCGGCAAGAACCTGGACCGCTACTACGTGACGCAATACGAGCAGCAGGTCATTCGCCCGCACGCGCTCGGCAAGTTCAAGGACCTGCTGCTGGCCACCGCCAAAAGCCCGGCCATGCTGCTGTACCTGGATAACGCCGAGAGCATCGGCCCGCATTCGGCGGCAGCGGGAGGCCTGCCCCAGCGCGCGCAATACCGCATGCGGCGCGGCCCCTTCGGCTATCCCGTGCCGGTGAACCGGCCGCAGCGCCCGCAGCAGAACCAGCAGAAGAAGAAAAGCGCGGGGCTGAATGAAAACTACGGCCGCGAGCTCATGGAGCTGCACACGCTCGGCGTTGACGGCGGCTACACCCAGAAAGACGTGACCGAGGCTGCGAAAGTGCTGACCGGCTGGACGGTGAAGCAGCCGCGCGACGGCGGCAGCTTTGAGTTCGATGAGCGCCGCCACGAACCCGGCCAGAAGGTCGTGCTTGGCCACAAGTTCAAGGAGAACGGCGAAAAAGAAGGCGTGGAGCTGCTGGAGATGCTGGCCCACCATCCGTCGACCGCGCACTTCATCTCGAAGAAGCTGGCAATCCGCTTTGTGAGCGACGATCCGCCGGAGTCGCTGGTGCGCAAGATGGCGGATACCTTCCTGAAGTCGGACGGCGATATTCGCGAGGTGCTGCGCACGATGTTCCGCGCGCCTGAGTTCTGGGCGCCTGAGGTTTACCGCGCTAAGATCAAGACGCCGCTGGAGTTCGTGGTTTCGGCAATCCGCTCCACCGGTGCCGAAGTCGATAATGCCATGCCGCTGGTGCAAACCCTGAACCGCATGGGCATGCCACCGTATCAAATGCAGCCGCCCACGGGCTATTCGGCCAAGAATGAAGCGTGGGAGAGCACTTCGGCGCTGCTGAACCGCATTAACTTTGCTCTGGCGCTCGGTGCCAACAAGTTGCCAGGCGTGAAAGTTGATACTGCGGCCATGCTGGGGAACTCAGAGCCGCCGGATGCGCAGGCGACGGTTGCGGCCCTGGAGCACTCGCTGCTGGCCGGCGACGTCTCCGAGAAGACGCACGCCACTATCATGAAACAACTGGAAGCGTCGCAGCCCAATGGCGGCGGAATGGCGGCCGACCACCCGCCAAACACCGGCATGATTGCGGCACTGATCCTGGGGTCACCGGAGTTCCAGAAGCGCTGAACCGCGCGGCGCAACATTGCGGCAGGCAGCGCGTTGGTATTTGACGAGGAGTAGCAGCAATGGCAATTACACGGCGGATCTTCATGAAGGGCGGGGCCATGGCGATTGTGGGCACCGCAGCCGTTCCGAGCTTCCTGACGCGTGCGGCGTGGGGCGCAGCCACCAGCGGCGGACGCAAGAAGTTGGTGGTGTTGTTCCAGCGCGGCGCGGCTGACGGGCTGAACATCGTGGTGCCGCACGGCGAGGCGGCCTACTACTCGATGCGTCCGAGCATTGCCATTCCGCGCCCCTCGCGAGGCGCGCTGAGCGCGATTGATCTCGATGGCTTTTTCGGCCTGCATCCTGCGATGGACGCGTTCAAGCCCCTGTGGGAGCAGCGCCACCTGGCCATTGTTCATGCCGCGGGCTCGCCCGACACCACGCGCTCGCACTTTGACGCGCAGGATTACATGGAATCAGGCACGCCGGGTTACAAAGGCACGGAGGATGGCTGGCTGAACCGGGCGGTGGCAAGCCTGAAAGAGCAGAACACGAAAGAATCGCCGTTCCGCGCCATCGCGCTCGGGCCAACGCTGCCGCGCATTCTGTTGGGCAAGGAGCCGGCGGTCGCAATCAACAACATCAATGATTTCGCTGTCGGAGGGCGCAATCCGAACGCACAGCCGCTGGCCAACAGCTTTGAGGCCATGTATGACCAGAGTGTAGATGCGGCGCTGCGCGGCACCGGCAGCGAAACCTTTGACGCGGTGAAGATGCTGAAATCGGCCGATCCCTCGCGCTACACGCCGGCGCCGGGCGCAAATTATCCGCGCGGTCGCTTTGGCGACAGCCTGCGCCAACTGGCGCAACTGATGAAGGCAGACCTGGGAGTTGAAGTGGCCTTCGCCGATATCGGCGGATGGGACCACCACGTCAACGAAGGCAACACGCAAGGGCAACTGGCCAACGTGCTGCGCGATTTTTCACAGTCCATCGCGGCGTTCTGGACCGACCTGGGCAATATGGCGGAAGACACTGTGATCGTCACGATGTCAGAATTCGGCCGTACCGCGCGTGAAAACGGCAACCGCGGCACCGACCACGGGCACGCCAACGTCATGTTCGTGCTGGGCGGGCCGGTGAAGGGTGGGCGAGTTTACGGCAAGTGGCCGGGCCTGGGGAATGAGCAGCTTTATGAAGGGCGCGACCTTGCGCTGACCACCGATTTCCGCCAGGTGCTGGGCGAAGCGGTTTACCGGCACGCAGGCAATCACGACCTGCAGAAGGTGTTCCCCACCTTCCAGAACAGCCCGCAGAAATTCCTGAATTTCCTGGGATGACGCAGCCGAGTTGAAGGGCTGACCTGCAGCAAACGTCGAACTAAAACGAGGAAGAGACGGGGCCGAGCCCCGTCTCTTCTGTTTATTTGTTTATTCTCGATTCGGTCTTCGTCGTGCTGTGCTTACGGCAGGGTGTTGTGGCACGGCAGGTTCTTGATTGCCGGCACGCTCGATTGCGGCGGCGGCGTCAGCCAGTGCGGGTTCTGGAAATCAAAGAAATCGGTCATGTCGCTGGCCGCCGCGTCGCGCGCGGTCAGGCTGGGAAGATTGAACCTCTTCTCCACGAACTTGAGCCATGCCGTGTAATCGGTTTGGACGTGGGAAACGTACCCTGGCTTGGTGTACGGCGAAACCACCATCAGCGGCACGCGGAAGCCGTATCGGGTGAAGTCGCCCATGGGGTCGTAAGGCGGCGCGCCATGGGTGAGGCCTGCGGTGGAGCAGCGCGAATCGTTCTGGTTAGTGCAGATATCGACCGGCTGCAGACCGTCAGGGTTGACGACGTTGGTTGGCGGCGGAACGTGATCGTAAAGGCCGCCGCCCTCGTCAAACGTAATGATAAACGCCGAGTCTTTCCATGACGGGCCGTACATCACGGCGTTCACCAGGGATTGCGACAGCGCCACGCCGGTCTCAATGTTGAAGCCGGTGCCGGGGTGCTCATCGGCATCGGGATTTTCGATGTAGGCTACGGCCGGCAACGTGCCGTTGGTGGCGTCAGAGATGAACTGGCTGAAGTTGCCGTCGTCCTGCACCAGGTGGCCGGCGGAGATGGCGGCGAAATTAGAGAACGCCGCCGCCGAAGGCGAGTTCTTCTGGTAGTAAATTTTCCAACTGATGCCGGCGGCGTTCAGTTCATCGAAGATGGTCTTGCTGTTGATGGTGCTCTCGCCGGTCACTAACTGGTAGGCGTGGCCGCCCGAAGTCGCCCCCACCATGTAGTAGCGGTTGGGCTCGGTCTTGACCGGCGCGGGCGCGAACCAGGTATCGGAGGTGGCAAACTCAGTGGCGAGCCAGTAGTGATACTCAAGGTCAGCGGAAGTGTAGAACCCCATAGCGCGGATGCCCTGCAGGTCGGGATAGTTGTTGGTGCTGGTGCAGGGGCCGGTGGCCGGGCAATCCTGGTGCGCGGCGCTGGCGGCGGAAATAGCGAAGCCATCGAGCTTGGGCGTGTCGGAGTTGGGGTCGAGCGCGTTGAAGGCCCAGTGGCTGGCGGTCCAATCGGCGCTGGTGTTTTCAATGCATGCGGTCTGCAGATGGAAGGCGTACACGGGAGTGGTGGGATAGCCGCTGGCGTCAGGCGCGTCATTCGAGGCGCTGCACGGGACTGTCCAATCGGAATTGGTGGAGCTGCAATCATCGGGCAGGCCATTCACTTTGTCGCCGGTGACGCCCAGCCTGGCGCGATATTCATTCAGCTTGCCGAAATAAGCATCGAAGCTGCGGTTTTCCATGGAAAGGAAAATGATGTGATTGATGCTGCTGAGCGAACCTGGCCCCGGAGGCGGAGGCGGCGGCGTGGCGCCCGTGCCGCTGACCGCGATCGACGCCGGCGAGTTGGTGGCATTGCTGGCAATGGAAATGGTCGCGGTGAGCGGCCCTGGGTTTTGCGGCGTAAACGTAACGGTAGCAGTGGCTGCCGCACCGGCCGCGATGGAGGTGCCCTTGGCGATGCCGCTAACCGAATAGCTGCCTGAACCGGTGACGCTGACGCCGCTGATCGTGGCCGCGGCGCTTCCGGAGTTGGTGAGCGTGACTTGTTGCGACGCAGTACTGCCGAGGTTGACCGTGCCGAAGTTCAGCGAGGTCGCCGAGGCGCTGAGCGTGGCAGAGGCCGTGGAGCCTGATCCGCCGGAGCTCGATCCGCCACCAGATCCGCCGCCGGGTCCGTTATTGCTTGTTCCCGGGTTCGAGCTGGTTGGGGGCGTTGACGGCGGCGAGGCAAACGACACGTGGTTCGGGCTGCCGCAGCCCGCCCAAGCCAGAATTGATAACGACGTTGCAAGTGTCGCGATTGCTTTGAACTTACCCATGACTCAGCCCAGGACCCCCATTACTGAATTCGAACTTCTGTGTAAAGCCCGTTTTTTATGGCAGGCCGTCGTAGCAGGCGCCATCGGTCGGCTGCGACGGCCGTGATGCGGCCGCAGGCGGCGTGGCCCACGGCTTGTTGGTGAAATCGAAAAATTCGCTCATGTCCATGGCGACGGCGTCGCGCTTGGTGAGGTTCGGCAGGCCAAAGCGCAGTTCGATCATGCGCAGGATGGCGGTCGAATCGGTCACGGTGTGCGAAACGTAGTTCTTGCGGGTAAATGGCGAAACCACCATCACGGGCACGCGGAAGCCGTAGCGGGTAAAGTCGCCGGCCGGATCGGCGGGCGGCTGCGTAATCAGGTCCTGGGGCGCAATGCCGTCAGGATTGGGAACGCCGGCGGTGGGCGGCGGCACGTGATCGTAGAGGCCGCCGGATTCGTCGAAGGTGAGGATGAACGCTGAATCCTTCCACGAACTGCTGTCCATCAGCGCGTCGATGTATTGCTTAGTGAGCGCCACGCCCTGCTGGATGTTGTTGCCCACGCCTGGGTGCTCATCCTGCCCGCCGTCAAAAGGCGGCTCAATCATGGCGACCGAAGGCAGCGTGCCGTTCTGCAGGTCGGTGAAGTACTGCGAAATGGGCACGATGTTGGCGGCACGCTGGGTTGCGAACGGCTGAAAAAAATTCAGGATGGCATCGCTCGGCTGCGAGCTGTAATACACCTTCCAGCTCACATTGGCGGCATCAAGCAGGCTGAAAATCGTGGGCACATTGACCGACGAGGTTGGCTTGTGGACGTGGCCGACCGACGTCGCGGCCACCAGGTACATTTTGTTGGGCTCGGTTTCCATGGGTCCGGGAGCAAACCAGCGGTCTGACGTGGCGAACTGCGTCGCCAGCCAATAGTGATACGGAAGGTCTTTCCAATCGTAGAAGCCGAGTGCGCGCACTCCGTCAGTGTCTTTATCGGAGCCGGGCTGCACGGTGTTGGCGTAGTTGGCGTCGCCGCCGGCGCCCCAGGCGAAGCCATCCATGGTCGGCGTGTCTGAGGAAAGCTGGAACAGGTTGAAATCCTGGTGGGCTTCGTACCAGGAATCGCTGGTGTTCTCAATGCACATGGTCTGCAGGTGGAATGCGGGCGTGACGGCGGTGTACTGAGCGTTCTTCAAGTTCACCGGCATGCAGCCGTTCGGCGGCTGGCCGGGCTGGGCGCAGGCGGGCGCGCCCTCGGGGGCAAGTCCATCCACCGCGCCCTTTGCCAGCCCCTGCTGCTGGCGGTATTGATCGAGCTGCCCGAGGTAATGGTCGAAGGAGCGGTTCTCCTGAATCATGAAGATGATGTGGTTGATTGCCTTCAGGCCCTGGGGATTCACAGTCGCACCCACCGGCCCGGGCGTTGGCGTCACGGAAGAAGGCGAGCCGGAACCGTTAGCAGGCGTCATGCCGGAATTAGAGCCGGGATTGTTGGGCGAATTGTGGGCGGGGCCGATCGGCGGGCCGCTGCACGAGGCCAGCATTGCCGCGAATGCCAGCGCGGCAGCGCTGTTCACAATTCGATTTCGCAACCAGACTTCCATAACGACCTGCCAAGGTTTTCGTTTGCCTGCGCCCGCGCGCATTGCTGTCTTGCCGGGCGTCAGTGCAGTCAGTCCACTTACGGATTGCGCTTCTCAGCCACTACTGGCTGTTGTGCCGTGCCATAGCGGACCAGGTCCGGATACACCGGCGTAACTTCAAACTCCATCTTGTCGCGCGCCGAATAGATCGGCAGCGGCTTGGCCTTCATCAGCATCAGCTTGTCTGACCAGGGATCGACCTGCACGCGCGCGCCCAGCGGGAGCGCCGGAATCTGCTTCACGTCGCTGTCTTTCAGAGCCGGGCTTGATTGCTCAAGCTGGGCGAGGCGGAGGACGGCGTCGCCGCGCGCGATGCGATTGCCGTAATGCGGGCTGATCAGCGACTTCAATTCGCCTGACCGCTCCTGCAGCGCCTTCAGGAACAGGCCGGCTTCGCCCAGCTTGTCCTTGTAAGGCGAATTCTTCAGCAGTTCGAGGGCTTTTTTGTCGGCGTCCTGCTCTTCGTTGTCGCGGCGCGCCAGCGCGATGCGGCGAAACGCTTCTTCATCGGGAAACAGCATGCGATCGCTGAACGAGTAGCGTGTATCGATGCGATGGCCGAGCACGATGTGGCCGAGTTCGTGCGCCAGCACCGCGGCCAGCGAAGCCTCGTCGGGAAGCACGTCAAGCATGCCGCGGCTGATGACGATGGTGTGGCCGATGGTGAACGATTCCAGCGGAGTGGTCAGCATGACGCGGCAACGCACTTCCGGGTCAAGCACCAAGTTGTTGGTCACGACCAGGTTGTTGACCACGGTTTCAAGCACTTTGGTCACGTCGCTCGGCGGCGCCAGCACGCCGGCACGCTGCAGGCGATCGAGCACATTGTTTTCGGCCTCGCGCTCCCACATGCGCTGGCTGCGCAGCGGAATGACTTCGTTGTGGCCCGCGGTATCGCTGTTGTCTTCGACGTTTTCGCTGGGCTCGACCTGGATGTCGCTGAATTCGCCGTTGCCGCCCGGCAGCGTGAGGCTGTAGCCCCAGATGCGCGACTGTCCTTTCATGGTCAGGTGGCGCACCATCATGTACTTGGTGTCAGTCTCTTCGGTGTACACGTAGCTGGGCAGCCACATATCGGGCTGCAGGTTTACGCGCCAGCTATCAAAGTGAAAGTAGAAGTGAGAGCGCGAGCGCGGCTCGTAGGTGCCGTTGAAGCGCACGATGTGGAAGCCTTCGTCTTCCACCCAGATGCGACCCACGAAATGCGTGCCCTTCTGGTGCGGCTTATACATCACGTCGTAAACCCGAGTGCGCACTGCGCCCATGAATTCCTGGTGGAGATACTTGAGGTCGTAGTGCTGCTTATCGAAGTTGACGTTCAGGAACAGCAACTGCATGAAGCCGAGCGGGACGTAATTCATCTTGTAGAAGCTGTCAATCCGCTCCAGGAAACGCGTGCCCAGGTTGACTTTCTTCTGCTCGTAAACCTTGTCCTGCATGCCCTTTTCGTTCAGCACCAGGCGGCCGATGAAGTAGTTGTCGCTGGCCGGAACGGCGCCGAAGGTCTGATCGGGCTTCATGTTCTGGATGTAGGTTTCGACCACCGGCGAGAACTTGTGCATCTGCTCGACCAGCCGGGCTTCCTGGTAAAAAATTTTGTCGTTGTCAGCCGGAGAAACCGGCGCGGCAGGTGCAAGCGCAGATGCGTTCGGCCGGGCGGCGCCGGCATCAGCCTGCGGCATGTCGGCAGCGGGCTGAGTTTGCTGCTGCAAGGGCTGCGCCGCAGGTTGCGCTGCGCCAGCCTGAGCGGAATCAGCCGGGGCGGCTTGCGCGGGGGCGGCCGGCGGCGGGGCAGCAGTGGATTGCGCGGGCGGCTGCTGGGCCGCGGCCGAGATTGCGATCATGAATGCCAGGGGAACAGTGAGGTAACGATGCATTGTTTATCCAACCTATTCGGCAAGCTCGAACACGATGTGCACCATGGCCGTGGAATCGGTGGGCTGCCCGTTGCGAGATGCCGGTTTGAATTTGATCTGGTGCGCCGCGGTTTGCGCGGTTTCATCTAAGCCGTGGCCCAGGCCGCGCACCACGCGGAGCACGCGCAACTGGCCATCAGCGCCGAAATTGACTTCCAGCAGCACATCTCCTTCGATGTGTAATTGCCTGGCTTCGTTGGTGTACGCCGGCTTGGGCTTGTAGGTGATTTCAACCGGCGTGGTCCGCGGCTTTTCAACTGCAGCCACGGCGCGAGGCGCGGCCGCCACCGTTTCAGACGCGTTGGTGAAACCCGCGCTGGCTACGCCACGATGCGGGCCTGCTCCGGTGCCGGAGCCTAAGCCGCCCATGGCAGCGCCGTTACCGAAGCCGGCGTCGGCCACCGTGCCTTTCATTCCGTGCGTGCCGCCGGTGCCGTTGCCGTAGCCGCCGCCGTTGGGCAGGTCAAACGATCCCACGGCGGCAATCCTGGCGCCTTCGCGGTTAGGACTGTTCTGCGCCGGCACGCCGTTGGGATCGCCAAAGCCGCCGGTCTGCACTTTGCTGGGCGCGGCTTTCAGCGTGGCCGGAGCTGAACTGCCGCCGAAGCCCGCGTCGGCTACAACGCTTTTTGCTGCGTGCGATTCCGTCGGCGCCGGCGCGTTGTCAAAGTCGGTGCTCTTGATTTCTCTTCGAGGCGGCTCTGTCTTCGCCACTTCCGTGGTGCGCGAGTCAAAGACCGGTTCCGACACTTTGGGCACTTCAACTTTCGGAGCGACTTCTACCTTGGGCGGCTCAACCTTGGCCTCAATCTTAGGGGCTTCAATTTTGGGCGGCTCGGGAGTGCGCTCGATCGGCGGCGGAAGCACCGGCTTGCGCAGCTCAGCCAGGATTTTGGGAGGCGGCGGCGCGATTCGCGGCAAGGGCGCGGCCGGCGCCGGCTCCGGCGCAATCCAGGTGAGCGTTTCATGCTGCGGCTTTTTCTCCGCTACTTCTACCGTGCTGAATGCACCGAACCTTACGAGTACAAAGATGGCCACAACGTGCAGGGCCGCGCTGACGCCAAACCGCTTTTTGCGCGAGGGCGCCTGCCACTGGTAAACCGAGCTGAGATGTAATGCTTCACCGCTGTTCATGCTTAACCTGGGCCCATGTTGACTACTGTGTTAATCGGGGGTACGAACAGCTACGCTGCCGCCCATATATTCAGAGCTCTTGCTGCTCACGCGAGATGCCTTGCGAGCCACTCCCTGGAAAAAATTGGCCAGTCCATTTTTTTAAAATTGTTTTTCTTTTGCGATGTTGTGCAACCTGCCGAACAGGTATGCTGCGCCTGACTTGCCTTGGCAGCGATGCCTGCAATTAAATTGGCGCGCAGAAGCTCTCGTGTAGAGGAGTGGATGGAAAGTGTGACCTTCAGTGTTGCCTCAGATTATGAAGATCACATTAATCGGCTGGTAAATAATTCGCCGGCCCCGGATGCAAACCTGCGCTGCTCCTGACGCATCTTTCCACAACGAGGAGCGACCCTCCACTTCCATGCATAAGCGCCCAGTGATCGGTGTTGTTTTTGGCACACGCCCGGAGGCCATCAAGCTGGCGCCGGTGATCTTTGAACTCAAGAACCGAAGCGATGAATTTGAGCCCGTCCTGATTTCGACGGCGCAGCACCGCCAGATGCTCGACCAGGTGATGAACGTCTTCGGCATCGAGCCGGATATCGACCTGAACCTGATGACGCACAACCAGCCGCTCAGCGGAATTGCCGCACGCGTGCTTGAAGAAGTGGACCGCGTGCTGCAGTCGCGGCCGTTCGACCTGTTAATGGTGCAGGGCGATACCACCACCGCGTTTGCTGCGGCGCTGGCGGCATTTTTCCGCAAAGTTCCGGTCGCCCACGTTGAAGCCGGCTTGCGCAGCCGCGACCTGCTGAATCCGTTTCCCGAAGAAGCCAATCGCCGCCTGGCCGGCGTGGTCACGGAGCTGCATTTCGCTCCCACCGGCCTGGCCCGCGAAAACCTGCTGGGCGAAGGCGTGAACCCTGAAAACGTGTTTGTGACCGGCAACACCGTGGTTGATGCCGCGCGCATCCTGGTGGAACGCGGCGTGGCCGACCAGCCGCTGCCGGCCGGCATTCCTGACGACGGCAGCCGCCTCGTGCTGATGACCTCGCACCGGCGCGAGTCGTGGGGGCCGGAGCTGGAAAATATCTGCCTCGCGGTGCTTGACCTGGTGGAGCGATTCCCGGACGTGCGCGTGGTTTACCCCGTGCACCTGAATCCCAATGTGCGCGGAACCGTCAACTCACTGCTGCAGGGCGTCGATCGCGTGCATCTGACCGAGCCGATGGATTATTTCGGGTTCTTGTCGATGCTGCGCCGTTCGTACCTGGTGCTGACTGATTCAGGCGGCGTGCAGGAAGAGGCGCCGACCTTCGGCAAGCCGGTGCTGGTGCTGCGCAAGGTGACGGAACGGCCGGAAGCTTCCATGCGCGGGCTCTCCGTAATCGTCGGCACCTCGCGGGAGCGCATCGTCGAGGAGGCTTCGCTGCTGCTTTCAGACCGCGAGGTGTACCGGCGCATGTCAGAAGCGGCCAGCCCTTACGGTGACGGCCGCGCGTCAGAGCGCATCGTGAAGGCAATCGGGCGGTGGCACCGCGGCCAGCAGCCGGCGCTTGAGGAATTTGATCAATTTGAGTTCGCGCCGGAGGCGGCAGAAGTGGAAGAAGCCGCGGCGTGACGGATAAACATTGACGTCGTGAAAGCGTGGCGAGCGCGGCGTCCGAGTCTCGAGCTGGCGCAGGCTCAACTGAATAGAAATTTGCAGCGCGAAAGTGGAACGCGAAAACTGTTCCCATGGTCCTTCTTCAACTCTTCGGCATTGTCGTGGCGCTCATCTGCATCTACACGGTGCGGCATTACTGCTTTACCGTTAACCGGGTGCTCGGAAAACAGCGCCACCCTTATGTCGATATCGACACGGCGGAGTGGCCTGAAGTCACGGTATTCATCGCCGCGCACAATGAAGAGGCCGTAATCGCTGATTGCATCCAGGCGCTGCTCGCCGTCGATTACCCACAAGACCGGCTCACCATCGTTCCGGTCAATGACCGCTCCACTGACAGCACGCGCGCCATCATCGACGACTTCGTAGCCCGCTACCCCGGCCGGCTGGTTCCGTTCCATCGAAGCAGCGGCAAGCCGGGTAAAGCGGCGGCATTGAAAGACGC
>JAJPJZ010000198.1 GCA_021323935.1 Terriglobia bacterium
CAGCCGCCGAAGGATCGGACGGCTCGACCAGAATTACGTCGTCACCGATTTCGCTGCGCAAGGCTGCCGGAGTTCCCAATGCAACGATGCGGCCTTCGCTCAGGATGGCGAGACGGTCGCAGTGTTCGGCCTCTTCCATCAGGTGCGTGGTGACCAGCACGCTGATGCCCTCCTCATCGCGCAGCAACTTAAGGTATTGCCACAGGTCCCGCCGGGCTCCGGGATCGAGGCCGGTAGTTGGCTCATCGAGCAGCAACACTGAAGGCCGGTGCAGCAGCCCGCGCGCCAGTTCGAGCCGGCGCTGCATTCCGCCTGAGAACGTTTCGGCGCGGTCACCGGCGCGGTCAGCCAGGCCCACTCGCGCCAGCATTTCGCGAATGCGAGCAGTGAGCCGGCTGCCGCTCATTCCGTAAAGATGGCCCTGATGCCGCAGGTTCTCTTCAGCCGTGAGCTTGACATCGATGCTTTGCGCCTGGAACACAATGCCGATGCGGCGGCGAACGCCATTCGGTTCGCGTACAACATCGCAGCCGGCCACTGTCGCCTGGCCGGCGCTCGGCAGCATGAGGGTGGAAAGAATGCGGAACAGCGTGGTCTTGCCGCTGCCGTTCGGGCCGAGCAAGCCGAAGATTTCGCCGGCGCGCACCTCAAAACTGACGCCCGCCAGCGCCTGCCGCTCGTCGTAGCGATGCACCAATTCAAGGACCTGGATGAGGGTTTCGCCGGTCGAGGGAAGCCCGGCAGCCGCGCTCGTGATGCTGGAAACGGCCATGTTTACTTCGCCGGATTCAACATCATGAGCGCGAACAGCAGCGGCAGGTAGAACACGGAAGCCTGCAGCAGATAACGCGCGCGCGGCTTGGAGCGCGGCTCCGCCGGCTTCATTCCGAGCGTCGCCATGCGAATGCCGAAGCACAAAAACGCCGCGCTCAGCACGAAGGCGCCAAGCAGGTAGGCGCGTCCGGCCATGTGCATCCAGTAAGGCGCCATGCTGATAGGCACCAGCAGCGCGCCATAGGCAATGATCTGCAGCAGCGTGGCGCGGCCGGTTTCATCCATCGCCGCCAGCATGCGAATACGCGCGCGGACGTAATCTTCGCGGTATAACCAGGCGATCGAATGGAAGTGCGGGAACTGCCACGCGAATACGATTGCAAACAGGACGCCGGGCTCCCAGCCCAGCGAGCCGCGGGCAGCCGCCCAGCCAAGCACCGGCGGCATTGCCCCAGGGAAGGCGCCCACGAAGGTGCAAATCGTAGAATGTCGTTTGAGCGGCGTGTACGCGCCGGCATAAGCCGCGGCTGTCAGTGCGGCCAGTGCGCCGGCGAGCCAGTTTGTGGCCACGCCGAGATAAACTGCGCCACCGATGGTCGCAGCAAGGCCCAGCACAGCCGCCCAGCGCGGGTTCATTCGCCCCATGGGCAGCGGACGTGCGGCGGTGCGCAACATGAGCGCATCGAGATCGCGCTCCATCACCTGGTTCAGCGCAGCCGCTCCGCCTGAAACCACGCCAATCGCCAGCACCGAGTTGAACATTGCCCAATTCAGCGATGACACGCCCGATTTCGCCGAGCCCAGGTAGTAGCCGCACCACGCCGACATCATGACCAGCGAGGTCACGCGCAATTTCATCAGCTCGGCGCAATCGGCGAGCGCGCCTATGATTCCGGCACGCGCCGGCGCCGTCGCGATTGAAGTGGCTGCGCTCATGCCGTCACCGCCTTCTGCACGCCGGCCGCATGCTTCACCGCCGGCGTCGCACGATGGGGAAGCGCCCGGCGCACCTGGATTGCGAGCACGGTCGCCGTGAGCAGCATCAGCGCGCCCACCGTCTGATGAGCCACCGTGGTGAACACCAGCGCCGATTGCGGCTGGGGAACATCCATGTGGAAGACCACTCGCGTCAGGAACGCGCCCATGCCGAGCAGCAACTGCGCCAGCAGCAGAACATGCAGCGAGATTGCCGACAGGCGCAGATTGCGATTGCCCCCCGCGCGTTTCATGACCATCGCGGTGGCGACGACCAGCACCGCCGTGGCCAGGATTGCATTCACGATGTGCGGCACCAGGAACATATTGACGATACGGTTCGCCGGGATGCGCTCAGCGGCCGCCGGACCCCACTTGGTCCACACATGGCGAAACGCCGCACCCAGCGCGAGCTGCACCAGCAGCATACATACCAGCAGGCCGGTCCACAGGCACAGCTTGCCTGCATCTTCCGCCGGCAACATTGATGCGGGTTCGGCGCGCCACGAAGCGCTGGTGAGCAGCGCCACCGAGGCCAGCAGGCAAAACATGATTTGCCCAAACACGCCGTGCGCGCTTGCCAGTGCCAGGCGCCAGCGCGGGTCGGCCCAGTTCGCCGAGAGCACTGAAAGCCCGCCCAGCACCGCCTGCGCGATGACGCCCACTACCGCCAGCGCGGTCAGGATGCGCAGGTATCGTTGCCGGCTGCTGATCCACGTCCACACCGCGAGCGCGAACACCAGCACCGTGATGCTGGCCGCAATCATGCGGTGGCCATGCTCGTAAAGCACGCCGCCAACCATGCGTGGCATGCGGAATGAGCCGAAACTTGTGGGCCAGTCCGGCACCGCCAGCGAAGCGTCATTGCTGGTGACCAGGCCGCCGGCTATCAGCAGAAGAAATGTTGCGCACACCACGAACACTGCGAACCGATGGTGCGCCCGGCCGGCACCACCGCCGGCGCTCGTACCCCCGAGTGCGGAGTTGGAAGAATTTATTGCGGAAATCAGGCCAGGTCTCCCGGGAAACGGCTGATTTTATCACGCGGCGACGCGCCTGGAGCCGCCGGCTTTTGGCGAATTAAGCTCACCGCGCCAGTTCTCAACGCACGATCGCGATGAAGCTCGCATTCGGCGGAATAGAGATCTCGCCGACGCCGCGAAAAAATAAAAAAGGCCGAACGCACCGCCCGGCCTTTCGAATTGCTGCTGCAATCGGCGCTACTTGCCGCCCGATGAGCCCGCCCCGCCGAACGTAAACGTAACGGTCTGCGCGCCCTTGGGGTCGAGGTGCACTTTCTGTGTCTGCTCGCCCATGCTTTCGTGCACGGCGGCCAGCGTGTAATCGCCCGGCGGCAGGTCTTTGATGTTGAATTTGCCGTCGGCATCGGTGACGGCGAAATACGGGTTCTTCGCCACGTTGATGTACATCTTCATCCAGGGATGCTGGTTGCACTTCACCGGCAGCATCACCTCGGGACGGCCAAAGCTCTTCTCCAGCGGCGGCGCGCCTGGCCCTTGTGACTCATTCCACTCGCGATTGCCGCTGTCGGCCGCCGGCGTGGGGTGGATGTTGTGAGTGGTGTTGTCGTCGTTCTTGATCTGGATGGTCTGTCCGGCCATGACGCCGAGCACGTGCGGATGGTAGCGGCAGCCCTCCTGGTCAATTGTCACGCTGGTCGTGGGGGCATCGGCCGTGCCGTTGAAGCCGTCTTTAACATACACGAAAACGTTCTGCAGCCCCTGCGCGTTGCCCATCACGGTCTCGACCGTGTTCTCGCCTTTCTTGGCGCAAACCGGGTCCTGGCTCATGTCGATCTTTTTGGGCGTCGGCTTGGTTCCGGTGAAGTTCACCGTGCCCTCAACCGTTCCGACCTGGCTCTTATCGACCGGCGTCGCCTTGGTTTCGGCGGCATTGCTTTCTTCGTTTGTGCCCTTGTTCTTGCTGCAGGAAACCAGCAAAGCCAGCGCCATCAGTGCCATCAGCGCCAGCATTCGGCTGAACATCACTCTCCCATTGGCATGCTTCATGATCCCGGCAACCCTCCTTGAAGGAATCTCAGCGGATGACAAACGAACCATGTTACGCCCACGCGCGATTTCCTGCCAATCGGCGGGACGCAGCGAAGTTGATGCGGCGAAAAAGAGCATGGCAGCCGCGCTGCCATGCTCGCGATCGTCTTCAGGACCTCTTGCTACCGCGCTCCGCTCGAGCCCGCTGCCTGCCTCTTGACGGCGGAGCTTTTCGCGCCTGCAGCCGGCGCTGCCTTCGGCATGCGGCTGGAAACTGCGCGCTGCTCTTCCGGCGTCAACTGGAAGATGTAGCGCACCAGCAGCTTGGTTTGATCGTCGGTGTAGCCGGCGAACGACGGCGGCAGCGGCCCATTAAACACCCAATGATCGCGCGGTTCGGTGTTGGGCGGCACCGGCGGCAGCTTCTCGTCGCGGAAAAGCCCGCTCGGCATTGCGGTGCCGGGCGAGATGCTTTGCGGATCGATGATCCAGCGCTCGGCCCAGCCCGGCTTCAGCCGTTCTTTGGCCAGCAGGAAGTTGGGTGCGGTTGCGGTCTTATCATGCGCCGCGTCACCGGTGGCGTGGCACTTGAGGCAGGGCGCCGCCTGGCTTGAGAACAGCGACCTGCCCATTTCCACTTCCTTCGCCGTGAGCACGTCAGGTTTCTGCGGAATGTAGGGCATCGGCTGCCGCGACATTGCCTGGAAGAAGCGCACAAGCTTGCGCAACTCCTCGGGCGAAAGGTTGAACGTCGGCATGCGCACGTCGAGGTAAGGCCGCACTCCGTTGCGGTTGTTGTCGGCCTTGCCGCCAGTGAGCGAAGGATCGTTGAGGAACTTGAGCAGCCAATCAGGATCGACGCGCGCGCCTTCGGTCAGCAGCTTGGGCGGCAGCTTTTCAGGCGAATCCTTGTACTGCGGCAGGTCCATCAACACGGTTTTTTGCCCAGGCGTGAACTGGTGGCAGTTCATGCAGCCATATTTCTGCACCACCCACCAGCCCTCCTGGATATCGTGCCGGTAATCCTGCGGCTTGTACTGGTACTGATCGGGCAGTGAAGTTTCCTGGCTGCCGAGCAGGAACGTGACCAGCGCCCTGATCTGCTCCGGGTTCAGGTGCGGATCAGGCATGCGCAGCTTCTCCATGTCGCCTTTGATCTTGCCCTTATCGTAGATATTGGGCATCGCCAGCTTGTGCTCGAAGAAGCCCTTGAGCGTGTACCAGTCGCCGGCTGCCGGCCCTTCCGGAAGCCGCGAGAGAATGATGTTTGAGTCGGTGATCGAGGCATCGAGCTGCTTCAGCCCCGGGTCCTTGAACGGCTCAACCCCGCGCTGCGCCGGAATGGTGAGCAGCGCAAAATCCAGCCGCTCGATCGGCTTTGAACCTTCAACCGTCAGCTCGGTCCCGATTCGCCCTTCGTCTTCGAATCCTGAAATTTCGTGGCAGCCGGCGCAGCCGAACTGGCGAATCCAGGTCTTGCCGGTTTCCTTCAGCTTCGGGTCATCCATGAAGCTGGCGTCGGCGTAGCTGGCCGGGTCCTTCGTTTTCTCCGTCATCAGAAAAGTCGCAATGTCGGCGGCATCCTGATCGCTGAGCCGCAGGATCGGCATGATCGTGGTCTGCTGCCATTGCAACTCGTGGCCGTCGTTCGGGCACTTGGAGTGGTCAGCGTCAAAGACGTAAGCCAGGCCCTTCTTGGCGTAATCCTCCGGCCCGATGTCCTTCTTCTCGTACGGGCAATACGGGCGCAGCCGCTGGCGCGGGTTCTTGATCCATCGCACCAGGTAGTCGTAACTCACTTTCTCGCCCACGCGCGTCAGGTTGGCGTAAGGCCCGCCCACCATCTGCGAGCCTTCGCCCACGGAGTGGCAGGCCATGCAGCCGCGCGCCATGAACAGGTCACGCCCGTGCTCGGCGTTGCCGGCGGGTGCGTGCTGCACCTGGTCAGGAATTGCCGTCTGCCACAGGTATGCGGCGATGCTGCGCACCTGGTCGTCGTTCAGGCGGAAGTTGGGCATGCGCGTGGAAGGCCGGAAGTCGGTGGGCTTATGGATCCACACCGGAATCCAGTTCTTGTTCAGCTTGGCGCGGATTTCTTTCAGGTTCGGCCCAATCTTCTTCACGTCGCGCAGCAGGCTCCTGGAGCGCAGGTCAAGCGTTTCGATCTGCCCGGCGTTCTTGCTGTTGGTAATCAGCAACGCCTCGGCGAGCTGGTTGTAGTGCTCGGCTTCCTGGTTGCTGATGTTGGGATCGTCGGCTTTTTTGCGCAGGATTTCGATCTGGTGAGTGTTGTCCTTAATGTCGGCTTCGAGCTGGCGAATGGTCTGCGTGGCCGCCGTCAGCTCTTCAGGCTCACGATCGTAGCCCTCATAACGATGGCAGCCCATGCAGCCGCGCAACTGGAACATGTACTTGCCTTCATTGATGGTTGCGCCTACGCCTGAATTTGTGGCCAGGAACATGTCGCTGGCATGGCACGTCTGGCATCCGGCCTCAATGTTGCCGCTGTTTCCGCGCTTGCGATCGGTGTGATAGAGCGGCCACAGCCAGTGCTCGTACTCGCCGTGCGCCTTTTCCATGCTGGTAGTGGCGCGGCCATTGCCGTTGTGGCACGGCGAGCAGCCGAAGCGTTCCGGATCGTGGATCTGCAGCAGCTCAGGCGAAGGATGGCTTACGAAGGCGCGCGAATACTGGTCAGGCTTCTGCCCGCTCGGCGTCATGGCCGCGGCCGTGAGCGTCAACGGCTCGCGCGTGCCCATGTGGCACGATTCGCAGCGATCGACAATCAGCGACCCCGGAATCGGTCCCGTGGTATCCAGCACGTTGACCTGGCGAATTTGCGGATACCAGCTTTCGTATTTTTGCTGGATGCCCTGGATCTGCGCCGGCGCGAGGCTGGTAAGGCGATCGGTGACGTACTGGTCCATCTTGGCCTTGGCCTCATTCTGCGGCTTCATGGCGGCGGCCAGGCGGGTGACGTAATCGGCCTTCTCCAGCCGCAGCTCGTTGTATTTCTCCT
Source organism: Terriglobia bacterium (assembly GCA_021323935.1). GTDB lineage: Bacteria > Acidobacteriota > Terriglobia > Terriglobales > Acidobacteriaceae > JAFAIN01. Next base: position 6,781 of record JAJPJZ010000198.1, read on the forward strand.
CGAGCTGAACGTAGCTGTACTTCTTGCCTTTTTCGCCGGGGTAATCGACTTCGTAATTCGGTTTCTGCTTATCCTGGTTGAGATCGCTGACCTGCTTTACGTGCTCCTTTTCATCGACCCGGCCGTTGTCCTGGTCGAAGGTGCCGGTTTCGACCGAATACGTGTCGGCGCCCATGCGCGCCTTCGCGTCGGTGAACACCGCCTGCACCGCCGCCAGGTGAGCATCCACCTCCGCGGCTTCTTTCTTGATCTGCTTGACCTGCGCGTCCCCGGTGGCGACTGCGGCGTTGTAGTCAGCCTCAAGCTGCTTGTATTCGGCGCTGTTCTTCAGCCGGTCCTGGTCTTTGCCAGATTGCGAGACCGCCGTCTTCAGGAACGCCGAGTAACGATGAACGAACTCATCCTGGTATGCCTTCCACGGGCGCTGGGCGTAGTTTTCATCCCACAGCGCCCACAGCAATGTGCCAATCAGCACCACCGACGCAATCAGATACGGCAGCGCGTATGACTTCGACGTTATCGGATCATCATCCGGAATCTGCGTCGCCACTCGGTTGTCTCCTGAGTCGTCCAACCCCTACCAACAGCCATCCATCCCTGGGCCGATTCTTGCCGCGAACGTCACGCCATCAATCGGAACGCCTGCCGTTTCGCCGCCGCGCCCAAGCGCCTGAAGGTTGAACCACTAAATGTTGAACCACGGCGTGACCCACACATACTTGATGTTCAGCGCCAGCCGCAGCAGGATCTTGATGGGCAAGCCCATCATGGTCAGGAACAGGAACATCATCGTGCTGTATTGCACGAAGCTCATGCGGCGGTAATCTTTCGGGTTGCTGCGCTTGAAAATTGAATGCACCACCAGCCCGCCGAGGGCGTAATAGCCGCCGACCACGATGGCGCCGAACAGGATCTTGGCCCAGTTTGAGGTAATGCTGAAAATATCGGGCAAGTCGCGGTTCACCGCATACACCAGCCGATTGTGGTCCCACGTTTGCCCCGGCCAGAACCACATCCAGCCAGGGCCGCGTATGAAGGTCCCGATGATGATCATCGAAACCCACAGCACCACGAAGCCGAAGAAGAACGTCGAGATGGCAAACTTGCGCTGCTTCCAGGTGTAGTAGCCCGAGCCCAGCGGGTTGGTATCGATGTAGGGAATGACCATCAATCCGATGATGATGAAGGTCGGCATCACCACGCCGGCAATCCACGGATCGAAGTAAACCAGCATCTCCTGCAGGCCCAGGAAGTACCACGGCGCCTTGGCGGGGTTCATGGTGAGGTTTGGATTGGCCGGCTCTTCCAGCGGCGCATTCAGCGTGATTGACCACACCATCAGGATGATCGTGACGATGATGGCGGCGAGGAACTCCACCCGCAGCAGGAATGGCCAAACGTGCACTTCCTTTGACCAGCCGGGCTTCAATGGAAACGTCTTGCGATGATGCGTCTGCGCCAGCTTGGGATCGCCCTCAAGCTGCGCCACCAGTTCGTCGTTGGCGCTGGCCTGCTTCCAGGCCAGCCAGGTGAAGAAGATCACGAGCGGCAGCAGGGCCACAATCGGAATATTGTCAGGCGTTGAAGCTACTTCCCAAAGTTGTCGCCAATCCATCTTGATTCTCCGGCCCGCCAGGTGTGCGGGCCTTGTTGGTCACGCCATTCGCAATCGCAAATTTCAGTGCCGCCGCTTGTCGGCTTCGCTGGCGAGCATCACGGGCGCCGGTCCTGAGATGCCGCCGTCCTTTCGCACGCGCCAGAAGTGCACAATCATGAACACGCTGGCAATAATCGGGATCGCGATGCAGTGCCAGATGTAGGCGCGCAGCAGGGCATTGGCATCGACGATGGAGCCGCCCAGCAATCCAAAGCGGACATCGTTATACGGCGTCATACCCAACTGCGGCCCGAATGGCCCTTCATGCCCGAGCGCCGGCGTGGCGCGCGCCATGTTCGTGCCCACCGTCACGGCCCAGAATCCAAGCTGATCGTCAGGCAGCAGGTAGCCGGTGAAGGAAAGCAGCAGCGTGAGCGTGAGCAGTATGACGCCCACCATCCAGTTGAACTCGCGCGGCTTTTTGTAGCTGCCGGTCAGGAAAACGCGGAACATGTGCAGCTCAACCGCGATCACCATCAGGTGGGCGGCCCAGCGATGCATGTTGCGCAGCAGCTTGCCGAATGGCACGTCGTGCTCGAGATAGAGCACGTCG
>JAJPJZ010000057.1 GCA_021323935.1 Terriglobia bacterium
CTATTAAGGAAGTGCTTTTGGCCGATGCTGAGGCCCGCGCCCGCGCGCAGCAAGCTGTGCGCGCATTTCAATCCCAGTCTGCCCACGCGGGGCTGGCCGGGGAGAAAGGGCCGGGCGCCATCGCCGCGCCGAGCCGACGATAAACACTCATGTACTTCGGACTTCTTTCCGCTGTGGTCACGCTGATCATGCTCGGCGTGCTGGTCCTCATCCATGAATTCGGTCATTTTGCCGTCGCCAAGGCGTTCGGCGTTCGCGTGGAACAATTTGCCATCGGCTTCGGCAAGCGGCTGTTCGGGTTCCGGCGTGGTGACACCGATTACCGCGTGAACCTGCTGCCCTTTGGCGGCTATGTGAAGATGAGCGGCGAAAATCCGCTGGAAGGCACCAGCGGCGACCCGGCCGAGTTCATGGCGCATCCGCGCTGGCAGCGCTTCTTTATCGCCATTGCCGGCCCCACCATGAACGTGCTGCTGGCGATCGCGATTGTCACCGGCATCTTCATGGCCAAGCACCCCAAGGTCGGCTATGCCGATGGCCCGGCAACGATCGGTGACGTCCTGCCGAATTCGCCTGCGTCCAAGGCCGATATTCGGCCGGGTGACCGCATCGTCAGCGTCGCCGGCAAGCAGAACCCCACCTGGGAGCAGGTGCAGAACCAGATCCTGCTCAGCCCCGGCCAGCCCGTCGATATCGCGGTGCAACGCGGGTCTGAAGTGATCCCCAAAAAAGTCGTTCCCATTGCGACCGGCAAAGATGAAGCCGGCAGCGCCGGGTGGCAGCCGCGCTGGGACGGCATCTCGGCTGCACAAATCGAGCACGGCATGCCCGCCGAACGCGCCGGCATGAAGGAAGGCGACGTTATCGCTTCCATCGACGGCATTCCGGTTCAAACCGGCACCGAGATGATTGACGAGATCCAGAAATCGAAAGGATCCCCAGTTGAAATCGACGTGGTGCGCGGGGCCGAGCGCCTGGCGCTGACGGTCACGCCCACGGAAGACGCTGCGCGCGGCAAATATCGCATCGGCGTCGCCACCGAACCCAAAGTTTCATTCGAGCGCCTGCCGTTTCCGCAAGCGTTGCGCGAATCGCTCAGCAAGAACACAGAATATTCGGGCCTGATGTTTGAGCTTGTTGCCAAGCTGCTGCAGCGCCGCGCTTCCATCAAGCAGCTCTCCAGCCCGGTGGGCATTGGCATTGCCGCCGGCCATGCCGCCCAGGAAGGCTGGCTCGAGTTGATGATGCTGACCGCGATGATCAGCCTGAACCTCGGCATCCTGAACCTGTTCCCCATTCCCATCATGGATGGCGGCGTGATTTTGCTGCTCGGCATTGAAGCGCTCATGCGGCACGACATCAGCCTGCGGGTGAAGGAGCGGATCTACCAGGCGGCGTTCGTTTTCCTGGTCATCTTTGCGGCGATCGTTATTTTTAATGACGTTGCCAAGATCGTTCCCGGCAGTTGATCGCCTGGATCGCAAAAAATTTGGCGGCGCACTCGGCGCCGCCGGTTTCCTTACTACTGCGGATCAATAGGTAATCGCGATGCTCTGCGGGCCGGTGCTGCCCGGGCCTGCCAGGAATGGCGAGCCCGGCACGTTGGTGAGCGCGCCGGTCGCCTGATCGATGCTGAACACCGAGATCTTGCCGGTGTCCCAGTCAGCCAGCAGCAGGAACCTGCCGGCAGCATCGACTTTCGCATCCTGCACGGGCGAGCCGCCGCTGCGGCTGGGCCCATTGTCAAAGGGCGAGCCCGGCGCCGGGGTGAGCGCGCCTGACGACTGGTTGACATCGAGCGCCGCCACGGTTGCGTCGGGAGCAAACGCAAACTTGGTGGTTGCGGCCAGCACGCGCGCATACACTCCGCCATCCGCGAACGGCGAGCCCGGGACCGTGGTCAGCGCGCCCGTCCCGTTCACGGTATAGACGTAAACCACAGCATTGAACTGGTCGAGCACATATAGAAAGCGCCCGTCAGGGTCCAGCTCAGCCATCACGCCCTGCGGCCCTTTGCCGGGGCTGTTGGTTGGCGGCCGCACCGTGGTGGGCGAGCCGGCCGTCGGCGTCAACGAGCCATCGCCGTTGATCGTAAATCCATACACCGCGTTATTGGCGCCGCTGACGAACAGCAGGTGGCCTGAATTGTCCGCCGTAAGGTAGGTTGCGCCGATTTGCGATGTGCTGAAGGGCGAGCCCGCCACCACTGACAAGCTGCAATCGCTCGCAATCGAAAATGCCCAGACGTCGGAGTTATCGGCGTCGGTGACGTAGAGGGTCTGGTTGTTCGGCGTCACCAGCATCGTCGCGGCATACTGTAAGTTCGGGGTCGCGAGCGTAGAGCCTTGAGTCAGCACGCCGCTTGCGGGATCGGCGCGGAACGTCAAAATCTCCTTGGTCGGGTTCCAGTCGCCGACGAACACGCAGCCCGTTTTCGGCGTGGCCGCCAGGGTGGTGGTGTAGGCCGGAACCGGCGTGGTGCCGCTCTGGGTCAACACACCGGTGTTGGCATCCATGGCGTAACTCACGATCTCCAGGGTTGGGGCTGCGGTGTCGAGGGCATAGACGAAGCGCGGCGTCGCCGACGCCGAGCCTCCACTGGATGACCCGCCCGAGCTTCCGCCCGAAGTTCCACCTGAGCTGCCGGAGCCGCTCGATGTGCCCGAGCTGCCGCTGCCCGATGTTGTGCCTGTGCCGCTCGATGATCCACTGCTGCCTGACGAAGGCGGGGCGGCCGAGCCTGCCGACGTGCCCGTGGAGCCGGGATTCGATGCCGTCGTTGTGGAAGAATGCGATGAGCTTCCGCAGCCCGCCAGCGCCGCCATCAGCAGCAGTACCGGCCCAACCAGCAGAAGCCTCACGCTAAGTGCGCGCGTGATGCGATTCATGATGACCTCAGCTTGCGAATAGATTGCGAACTTACTCGCCTAGATGGGAGCAGCCGCTGGCGTGCCGTCCGTGCGAAGGAAAAATCGAGAGCTGCTCACTGCCGCCTGACATCCCTGAACTTGGCCCTGGGCGCGGCTTTTAGCGTCTCTGCCCCGGGCCGGCATGCGCGCTGCCGCGTGCGGCCTTAACCCGCTCGGAAGCAACTACAATCGTTGGTTGCCATGCTCGCCTC
>JAJPJZ010000016.1 GCA_021323935.1 Terriglobia bacterium
CCAAGCGAGCACGAGGGCAGCAACGTTGAGCCCGCGCTCAAATCCTAGATGCCAGCATCGCTGCAGCTCGAATCTCCCCGTTCGACCATGCAACTGCTCCGCGGCATGCTTTCGCGTTCTCCTTCCAACTTACTCCGCGCCACCATGCGCAATGCGATTTGGAACGTCGGAGACTACCTGGTCCTGCCTGTCCTGTTCCTGATCTTCACGCCATTCCTGGTTCATCGCCTGGGGGTCGAGCATTTCGGTATCTGGATGCTTGTGACCGCCCTCAGCGGAATGACCGGCATCTTTGCGTTTGGGCTGGGCGATGCCACGATCAAGTATGTGTCGATGTACCGCGCGCGCGGCGACCACTCAGGCGTGAGCACCGTCGTGCGCTCATCGATGACGATGTATGCCGGTCTTGGAATTTTGACGGCCGCCCTGTTTTACGTGGCAGCGCCGCTTCTGGCCAGGCATGGTTTCAAGATCGCCCGGCAGGACGAAGCTTTGGCCGTCGCCGCGCTCCGCATCGGCGGAGTGATCTTCGCCGTGCGCGCCATCAGCATGGTGTTCGTAGCGTCGCTGCAGGGATGTGAGCGCTATGACCTCTCTGCCCGCATCACCATCGTAGTCAAGGCAGTGACGCTGTTGGCCGCTGTTGCCGCCGTCGCGTTGGGGCACGGCGTTCTGGCTATTTTGTGTGTCAGCGTGGCGGTGATTGCGATGGGAGCGGTTGCGCTTTTTTTTGCCGCTCGCCGCCAGATCGCGGCGTTAAGCTGCATTCCAATCTTTCATCCGGCGAAGGTCCGCGAAATATTCAGCTTTGGGTTTTATAGCTGGCTGCAGTCGCTTTCGAGCACGGTGTTCGCGCAGGCAGACTTACTGGTGGTCGGCTCACTGCTCGGCACCACCGCCGTGACCTACTATTCCGTCTGCCAGCGGGTTGCGATGCCGGTCCATTCGCTGCTCGCCGCGGGCAGCGCGTTCCTGTTCCCCATGTCGAGCGCCGCCCTTGAGCTGGGAGACTATGCGCAAATGCGCAGGATTTATGCACGTTCATTCGAAACGGTTGCGGTGCTGGCCGCGCTGATGGGGGTGCCGCTTTTTGTGCTCGCCCCGCAAATCCTGACGTTGTGGATGGGAGCCGATTTTGCCCAACATGCGGCGACGGTGCTCCGGATACTGGCGCTTTCCTACGCCCTGCTTGCCACCAGCGTCATCCCCTGGAACGTGCTCAACGGAACCGGGCACGTTCGCCTCAATACGCTGCTCGGCTGGTTCAGCGTAGTGGCGGTGCTGGTGGTCTCGCTGGTGTTGATTCCGAAATTCGGCCTCGAGGGCGTCGCGTTGGCAAAGCTCACCAACATCCTTCCGCTGATCGTGGCAGCCATCTGCGTTCGGCAAAAAGTGCTGCACGAGCATTCCTGGCCTGAGCTGATTTCGTATTTCGCGGTCATCCTTGTGCCGTTTTCCATGGCAGCCATCGCGATTGCGGTTCTCGCCGGTCGCGCGCCCGTCGGCATTCCCGGCCTGGTAGCCACGGCAGCCGGCTCGGTGGCCGTGACCGCTGCTGCTTCAGTGGTTGTACGCAAGTCTGCGCACCTGTGGATCAGCCAAAAATCGTAAGTCGCTGCTCAACTCTCACAGAAGGTATTTGCCAATGACTGTCGGTTCGGTGACCAACAAGCTGCGCGAAGGCGTACGCCGGGCAGTAATTCTAAGCACGCCCAATCTCCGCCTGCGCTCCGTATCAGGCCTGCATCCGGCTTCGTTCGAAGCTCTGCACGGCTTGAGCGGCGTTGAAGTCGCAACCCTCGATCTTGCTGCGTTTGACCATTTACGCTTTCTGCAGCAGCAGTATCCGGAATGGCGCTCGAAATTCTCGCATCCTCGCTACAAGAAGCTGGTTGAGCTTTCCGCCACGTTCCACCTGCTCGATATTGCGCCCAGCCACTGCTATGTTGACGCAGCCGGCGGATGCTTTACCTTCATCGGCTCCCTCTCTGCCCGGAGGAAAATCCTGCACGACCGCTTCGTAAGCGCGAGGCTGCGCACTGCGCTCGCCGGCAAGAACGTGGAATTCCTGGAATCGCCTGCTGAAAGCATTCCGCTGCCCGACGGGTCAGTGGACCGAATCTCCTGCCATCATTCATTCGAGCACTTCCAGGGCGACAGCGATACCGGCTTCATCCTGGAAGTTCAGCGGTTGCTCGCCCCCGGCGGGCGCGCCTGCATCGTGCCCATTTTCCTGGCGCAGAAATACTACGAAATTGTCGATAGTGTCCGCGTGCCGCGGTTCGATCCCGCCGCAGAACGCCTCTACGATCCCACCTCGCCGTTCCCGGGCGGCAGGTTCTCGGGCCGGTTCGCGCGTGTCTATGACCTGGAGGCGTTTACCCGCCGCGTGCTGCAGCACATCGATCGCTCGCGCATTACCGTGCGCGTGCTCGAAATTCGCGACGGAGACAAGTCGCTGCCGGAGAAGTCCTTGCCGTGCCATCGAACTGACCCAGTCATCGATTTTCCTTACCGCGTCCTGGTACTCGATAAAAACTGATCTCACGCTGACTGCCTGACACGCCATGCACGCCTCATCCACTTCGAATGCGGCAATCCCGCGCCCCGCCTGGTTCCTTCCCGTGGCCGTGCTGGGCGCAGGCACGATGCTGCTGGCGGCAACCGCTGACCTTCAGGCGGTGCTGGCTTGCCTGGCGTACGGCGTCTTCCTTGCGCTCCTGGTTTTTCGAGCGGAGTGGCTGCTTTACGCGGTGTTCGCCTGCGCCATGCTGTTTATCGACGGCTGGACGCCTACCCGCGACCCTGACACGGTTCCATTTCGCGTAGGCATCGCCAAGCTTTATCTGCTTGAGGTTCCCGTCTACGCCTTGCTCGCCTCACTGGCTTGGCGGCGATGGTTCACACCCGCCGCCGGCAAATGGAGGTTTGCCCGCACCTCCATTGACAAGCCATTGCTCATCTTTACCGCCTGCCTGCCGGTGTTCGCGTTTTATGGGTTGCTCCTGGGAAACAAGCTGCAGGATTCGATCGGCTATTACGAGTGGCGCTGCCTGTTTCTGGGAATCGCTTTTCTGTATATCGCGCTCAACCTGCTGCGCAGCCCGCAACGCCTCATGACGCTGTTCTGGTGCTTCATCTGGCTGGCCACGATCAAGTCGATGTATTCGCTGGTGGTCATGCCGTTTCGTGTGCCGGCATGGCTGGCCAGCACATTTGGCGAAGGCGCGGTGGGTGAGGGCCCGGAAAACGTAATGTTCGTGTTCCTCGCGCTCGGGGCGATCGCGATGCTGCAGTTCGCCGGCGCAAGGGCGAGCTTTCTGCAAAAGCGGCTGCTCTCGATCGCGGCAATCAGCGCCATTGCCAACCTGGCGCTTTCTCAAAAGCGTGATCCCCAGCTTGGCTTTGCCATCGGGTTCGCCTACCTGTTCCTGCATTTCTCCTGGCGGCAGCGGCGGCGCTGGCTGGTTTCGCTGAGCTTGGCGGCTCTGCTTTTCATGGGCGTGCGGCTCCTGCTCAACACCCGTCACTCGGAAGGCGCGGTGCAGGCGTCATTCTCGCGCTACGGCGAAATTTCGAATTTCATCGAATCGCCCATGCAGAACATCTCTGCAGGTGATACCTTCGCTTTTCACGTCCTCGACTGGGTTGACGGCGTCAACACCATCCGGCATCGCCCGGTCTTCGGTTACGGCTTTGGCAGCAAATTCACTCGCGAGCTCACCCTGCTTTCCAGCGTCGGCGGCGATGTGGTGGGCAACGGCATGATCCACAATGAATACCTCACCATCTGGCTGAAAGCCGGCATCGTCGGGCTGGGCGTTTTCTTGTGGCTGCTGGCGGCCATCATCAGGACCGGGCACCGTGCGGTGCGCAGCATTGCCACGCTGGCCCTGCGCGCCGTCGTGATTGCGTTCACTGCCGCAATGCTCGGGGAGCTCGCCATGGAGATGTGGAGCGCGGGCTGGGCCGGCAACACCAAGACACCCATCCTGCTGTTTTTTGCGGTCGCGCTGATCCTGGGCGGCGCAAACGCGGTGCGCTGGCCGGAAGCGGCTGAACATGAAAATTAGCGTCATCACACCATCGTTTAACCAGGCCAAGTTCCTGGAAGAGTGCCTGCTGAGCGTGAAGGAGCAGTCTTGCCCTGCGTTTGAGCACATCGTGGTTGACGGCGCATCCAGCGATGGCAGCGTCGAAATCCTGAAGCGCTACTCTGCCATGCCCGGCTGGGAACACCTGAAGTGGATCTCCGAGCCCGACCGCGGCCAGAGCGACGCGCTCAACAAGGGCTTTCGCATGGCACAGGGTGACTGGATCGGCTGGCTGAACTCCGACGATGCATATGTTCCCGGCTGCTTCCAAACTGTGGTCTCGGCCGCAGCTCAGTGGCAGGATGCTTCGGTTCTATATGGGGATTATCTGTGGATAGACGAGAACAGCCGTCTCCTTCAAGTACGCAGGGAGATCGAATTCAGCCGTTTCGTCATGCTATTTAATCGAATTAATCTGGTTCCATCTTCCGGCGCCCTTTTTCTTCACAAGAGAATCTTCGATGATGGAAACTTCATTGACGAATCGCTCCATTACGCAATGGACTACGAACTTTACCTCCGCCTCTCAAAACGGGGATACCGGTTCCAGCACGTCAAAAAAGTTTTCGGGCGCTTTCGATGGCATGCAGCCAGCAAGACAGTTGCGCATAAAAGTGACCAGGCTTTTGAAGTTGAAAAAGTGCGTCGCCATTACGCCTTCGGCGGTCGCTGCAAAGACGGAGCCATCCTGCCGTCGGCGGCACTGGCCGTGGCAAGAGCCGCTGCAACGGGCCTTCGCTGGACTGAGAAGCTTGTGCGGGGATATTACCTTGATCAGCTTTGGCCTGAAAGAGCTTGGCAACGTGCGCAGTGTTCCGGAAGTCGTCATTCATAAAGATGGCAGCCGCTGTTCCCTGCAACATCGTTTTCCTCGACCGCGACGGCGTCATTAATCGCAAGCCGGGCAATGGTTACGTCACTCGCTGGGACGAGTTCGTCTTCCTGCCGCGGGTCGCTGAAGCCATCCGGCTGCTCAACCGACGGGATTACCGCTTGGTTGTTGTCACCAATCAACGCGGGGTCGCGCTCAAGCTTTATTCGGAGCAGGAGCTGAACACAATTCACACTCGCATGCTGGCGGAACTTGACACTGCAGGCGCCCGGGTTGACGCCATTTTTTATTGCCCCCACGAGAATGGCAGTTGCCAGTGCCGCAAGCCCGGAGTCAAGCTGTTCCGCGACGCCTTGACGCGTTTCCCCGGCAGCGCCGCCGAGCGCTCCATTGTCATTGGTGATTCTGCGCGAGATA
>JAJPJZ010000179.1 GCA_021323935.1 Terriglobia bacterium
AACTCTTGGCCCACGTTCCCGTGACGTACGCGAACAGGTGGTACCAGATGATTTCGTAGGCCAGCGCGATCACTCCTGAAACGGCCACCAGCGCCATCGCAACCGGCAATCGCAATGCGACTCCGTCCTGATCGCAGTCATTCGCGACGACTTCCACTCCCAGCTCGTGCTTACGCTGCGCGCGCGTGCGGAAATGCCAAATCAACGCTGACGCGCCGACGATCGCGTTCAGCACGGCTGCGAGCCTGACTGAACCTGACTGCCCGAAGGTCCACATCACGAACATTCCGGCGGCAAAGCAGGCGGCGGCTGAGCCCAAGGTGTTTACCGCGTAAAGCGCACCGACGGAAGCACCGACATTGCGGTTCTCCCGGACGGTATGCGTGACCAGCAGCGGCAGCGTGCTGCCCATCAGCATGGTCGGCAGGAGGAGCAGGGCCAGCGACATCACGCCGGTGGCCAGCGGGCCGGCGCCTGCGCTGAAGACAGCAGCCCAATGGAAAATGTGCAGCGAACACAGCCCGTACACGGCGGTCGCCAGCTCGATGACGCCGAAGGCCGGCAGCAGCGCGCTGAGCCGCTTTGAGAGCGCTCCGCCGCCCAGGCTTCCTAGTCCCAGGCCAAGCATGAACGCCGTCACTACGATCGTGACCGATTGCACGTTGACGCCGTAGATGGCAAACAGGCTGCGCTGCCACACAATCTGGTAAAGCAGCGCGGGAATGCCGGAAACGAAGAACAGGGCGTAAAGCGCCTTGGACGTGGTCTTGTTCGCGGTAATCGCCGGAATCATGCTGGCTTCGACTGTCGCGCGACCGGCCGCCGCGCCGGCAACATCTGCCGCGGAAGAAATTTCGAGGGAGCTCATCGTGCCGTCCTTCTCTCGAAAGTAGCAGGCGCGCACGGCAGCCAGTACCGCCATGTGTTACGAGGCGGTTACGGATGTAACGCCGCGAAACGACAAAAGCAGTGCGGATTGCCGCGACGCCCCGGACAGCCGTTCTGCGTTTTGGGCGGTGAGCGCGCGGCAGTTTGCGTTCTGGCGTCCGGCACACGCGCCAGGTTTTGCGTTATCGCGCCTTTGTTCTTAATCTGCTCTTTGCCTGATTCGCTTCGACATACCGTGCGCTCCTGGTGGTTGCGCCATCGCGCGCAGCACGGTGCGCTGGGCGGCCTGCGACAGTGCGCCGCAGACCTCTGGGAGTTTCTGCGCGATTCAACGCCTGAGCGTCGCCGGGCCCGCTTCGGCGATATCGATTTTGACTGCGATTACCGCGTCAACACCACTGCCGCGGGCCAAAGCTGGCGAACTCGGATTCGTGCTCACCTTGCCGGTGCGCCATATCAGCCCACCGAACCAGCACTTTTCCACGAGATGGTGCGCGCTCTGGAGGGTCTAGCCGTAGCGCCAGGAGCCGCGGCAGGGCCGGGAATCGCTGCGCCGGCGGAGCCGGCGGGACTGCACGCGCCGTCACCGGCTGCGGAGGCTCGATTCGGCTTCGCGCAGTTCACGTTTATTGACGTTGGCTCAGGGAAAGGTCGCGCGTTGTTGCTCGCCTCCGAGTACCCGTTTCACAGGATCCTCGGCATTGAGCTGTTGCCCGAGCTCCATCGCGAAGCGCTGCACAATATCGCGCGTTACAGCTCGCCCACTCAGCAGTGCACAGCAATCGAGTCGCATTGCGCGAATGCGAGCAACTTTGAATTCCCGCCCGAGCCCCTGGTGCTCTACCTATTCAATCCTTTGCCGGAGCCCGATCTCGCAGCATTCATTTCGCGCCTGGAAGATTCACTTCGCCTGATGCCGCGCTCGGTGTGTCTCATTTACCACAATCCGCTGCTTGAGCACGTCCTGGCCCGCTCGCGCGTGCTGCGCAAGATCGGCGGCACACACCAATATGCGATCTACGCCACCGCTTTATAGCTGCCGCTTCGGGCCGTGCACTTCACGAGTGCCACTAACGGATTCCCGTAACGCTCGTCCAATTGCATGGGAGAGCACGAATGATCAGCGATTTGCGTGATGCGGCTCGCCAACTGCGGAAGGCTCCCGGATTTACGGCAACGGCCTTGATCACACTGGCGCTCGGAATCGGCGCGACCACTGCGATCTTCACCCTGGTGCACCAGGTGATGTTGAAGTCGCTGCCGGTCACGCGCCCGAACGAGCTGTGGCGCATCGGCGACAAGACCCGTTGTTGCAACTGGGGCGGTTACACCCAAAACGGCGATTTCGCGCTGTTTTCCTGGGAGGCTTACCAGTATTTTCGCGCGCACACGCCCGAGTTCGTGGACCTTGCCGCGCTGCAGGCGGGCAATAGCAACCTGGGTGTACGCCGCGCCGGATCGCAGGCGCCCGTCGATACCCGCAACGGGGAGTTTGTTTCCGGCAATTTCTTCAGGACCTTTGGCGTGCAGCCGTGGATCGGGCGGCTGTTCACTGATGACGACGATCGCGAGGGCGCGCCGTCGGTTGCGGTCATGAGCTACCGCATCTGGCACGACAAGTACGGCTCCGATCCTTCCGTCATCGGGGCCGGTTACCAGATTAATGGCCATCCCTTCACGGTGATTGGCGTGGCCGCGCCCGGATTCTTCGGCGCCAAAGTGGCCGCCGGGGGCATGCCCGATTTTTGGCTGCCGCTGACCAGCGAGATAACGCTATCCACGACTCAACCCCGGCTGAAACGCGCCAACTCCAACTTTCTTGACGTGATCGGCAGAGTTCGGCCCGACGTCAACCCCAAGTCGCTCGAAGCCAAGCTGCGAGTCGAGTTGTACGACTGGCTCGCCAGCCACGTTGCCGACATGGGACCGCCTGAAAAGCAGCTATGGCAACAGCAAACGCTGCACCTGATTCCTGGCGGCGCGGGCACGGCGGCGTTGCGCACCCAGTATGAGCAAGGGTTGAAGCTGCTCCTGATCGCTGCCGCATGCGTGCTGTTGGTCGCCTCGGGGAACCTGGCGAACCTGATGCTGGCGCGCGGGCTCAAAGATCGCGCGCAGACCTCAATTCGAGTGGCGCTCGGAGCTCCACGCTGGCGGCTGATCAAGAGGTGCCTGGTCGAATGCGTAATGCTGGCGGCAATTGGAGGCGCGTTGGGCGTTGGTGTGGCATATGCCGGAACTCGTTTGATCTTGCACCTCGCCTTTCACATCGCCGCGCCTGACAATTACGTTCCCATCACCGCAACGCCCTCAGTGGCCGTGCTGGCGTTCACGCTAGTCGTCTCGGTGCTCACCGGCATCATCTTCGGCATCGCGCCTGCCTGGATGACTTCGCATGCTGACCCAATCGCGGCGCTGCGGGGCGCAAGCCGCACGGTTGCCGGCAGCGGGTCGTGGGCGCAGCGGTCGCTGGTCATTACGCAAGCGGCAATGTCGCTGGTACTGCTCTCCGCCGCCGCCCTGCTCGGCCGGAGCTTGCGCAACCTGCAGCATCAGGATTTTGGGTTCGAAGTCGCGGACCACTACCTCGCGTCGGTCAATTCCGGCCTGGGCAACTACAAGCCGGAACAGCTCGAACCATTGTTCCGGAGAATCGACGATCGCCTGAAGCAGGTTCCCGGCGTGCGTGCTGCGGCCTCCGTGCTCTACGCTCCTATGAGCGGCGATAGCTGGAACGACAGCATTCGCATCGAAGGAAGGCCTGAGCCTGGCGCCAAAGAGGACATGGGCGCCGGTTTCGCCCGCGCCATGCCGGGATTTTTCGAGGCCGTCGGCGCAAAAATTGTTCTGGGGCGCGGCTTCAGCGACAGCGATACCGCGGCGACTCGCAAAGTCGCGGTGGTGAACGAGGCCTTCGTGAGAAGGTTCTTCAAGGGCCAGAACCCGATTGGGCAGCATTTCGGGGAAGGCCGAATTCAGTACTCCGCGACTTACGAAATCATCGGCGTGTTCCGCGATATCCGCTACATGACGTGGGGGAGCGGCCAGGCGAATGAACCGGTGCGCCCGATGTACCTGCTGCCCGAAGCACAGACCGTGGCATACGACGACCCGGCGATGACTGCGGGCGATGTTTCGTCACACTATCTGAACAACATCGTGATCTGGGCGCCGGGGAGTCCGCCGGGCATTGAAGACCGCGTCCGTAAAGCCCTGGCCAGTGTCGATCCTGATCTGGTGGTTTACGAAGTCGATCCGTACACGATGGTGCTGAGCGGCGATTTTCAGCAGGAAGACATGATTGCGACCCTGGTCACGCTTTTTGGTGTGCTTGGGCTGGTGCTGGCTGCCGTCGGGCTATATGGAGTGATGGCTTACACGGTTGAACAACGCACCAGCGAGATCGGCGTTCGCATGGCGCTCGGAGCAGATCGCCGGCGTGTTACCAGCATGGTGCTGCGGGGCGCGTTCTCGCAGGTGGGCATTGGGCTGGCGCTAGGAATTCCGGCGGCAATCGGCGCGGGCAAGCTGATGACGAATCAATTATTCGGGGTCCAGCCTTGGGACCCGGCCATGCTCGCCTTTGCGGCATTATTGCTAGGCCTGGCCGCCCTGCTGGCATCGGCCATCCCGGCGCGTCGTGCTGCCGGCGTTGAGCCGGTGACCGCATTGCGCAGCCAGTGACGAACGCGAGAACGAAAAAGGCGAAGAGGGCTCGAATCTCTTTTCGCCTTTTTCTTGTTTCTGGCCCGCCGGGGTGCTTCGTTTTGCCCAGGCGATCCTTCCATCGCGGCGGCTCGTTCGGATCGGGCAGATAATTTG
>JAJPJZ010000240.1 GCA_021323935.1 Terriglobia bacterium
AGTTCGAAACCGTGAGCGGCAAAGACGCCAAGGCCTCGGGGCTGGTGGGAGAGCGCGCCAACGACAACGACCAGTTCATCAAAGTGTATTTGACGGCTGCAGTGCCCAAGGGCGGCGAAACGCGCATTCGCATCTTCAAGACCTACACCGACGCGCCTTCCTATTACGTGGATAAAGACGGGCTGCTGGTGTTTGCGCGGCCGCTCGGCATTCGCCGCAACATCATCGTGTTGCCCGCAGGCTGGGAGCTGATCGGCTCAGCCGCGCCCGGCATCGTTTCAACCGACCGCGATGGGCGCGTGCACATCAGCTTCTACAACGATCGCGACGACCAGATGCCGGTGCGCATTACCGCGCGCCGTCTGGCGGCAGGAGGCCAGCAATGATGCAGCGTTTGCGCTTCTCGATTTTTGCGGGAATGCCGCCGCGGGCGCATCGCGCGTGCTGCAGCAGCAGGCTCGAAAAGAAAGCTGCGAAGCGAACGCCTTCCCCGCGATGGCTCGCGTTTTCACTTGTGCTGCTCGCCCCCCTTGCCGCGCTGGCGCAGGATACGGATTCATTTCATCGGGCCGCGCAGGACCGCGAAATTTCCTATTGGCTGCTCGCGCCTGAGACCCACCAGTTCCGCATTTCGCACGATTTCAACGTCTCGCGCCCGGGGCAGAAATACGTACACAGCTTTGTCCGCAGCGGCAGCGTGGTTTCATCGGGATCCAGGATGTTTGACCTTGATCGCGGCGTTGAGCTGAAGACTTACACGGTCAAAGGCAGCGAGGTGAACGCGCTGCACTATTATCCCAATCCGACCGCGCCTGATTCAGTGGTGGTGCAGGGCGACCTCGACCACGCGCTCGGCGAAGGCGAGAGCGTCCGCATCCGCGTAGAGGAAACCTACACCGATCCGGTGGGATACACCGAAAAAGACGGCGAGCTGGTGTGGACGCGCACGCTCGGCCGCCCCATGAACCGGGTCACGCTGCCGGCGGGCTGGAAGCTGACCTCGGTGAACGTGCCGGCTGTCATTACCCTCGACGGGCAGGGCCGCGTGAGCTTGCGCTTTGTGAATCCAAGAAATGACGAGCTGAACATCACGATCAAGGCGAAGAAGCGAAGCTGATGGCAAGGCGAAGAAGCGAAGCTGATGACGCGCGCTGCTTCAGCCCGATCAAGGCAGCTCAGGCGGTTCGCCGGCCTGGGGCCGCCCCTGCGTGGGGCGCATCTCCAGCGCCTGGCCGATAATCTCGCGCTCGTTATCGGTGAAGCGCGAGCGAAACAGCGGCGACGAGAGTTGCTGCTGCCGCTCCTGCGGCGGCAATGCGCTCAACTCGCTGACGGCATTCTTCACCGCCTGCTGGCGCCCGGCGGGAAGGCCGCGATAACGCCGCGCCAGTTCGTTCTCCTCTTGCCGCTGTTCCGGCGGAAGATGCTCGCGCATTTCCATGCGGTCGAGCATGCGGTCCTGCTGCTCAGGAGTTAAGGAATTGAAGTGCTGCAGGCGCTCGCGCATCTGGTCCTGCTGCTGCGGCGCCAGCCGGCGAAATGCCGGGTCGCTTTGCAGTTGCTGCAGTTGCTGATTGAGCGGCAAGTTGCGGTTGCGCCGCAGCCAGTCACCGGCGTGCGGCCCGGGGCCAAACATGCGCGCGCCACCCAGGCCGCGCTGCGCCTGATTCTGCTGCTGCGGCTGGTTGCTCGCAGGCTGCTGGCCAAAGCCGCCGCTGTTGCGGGGCGGCGGCTGGAAGCCGCGTTGTTCACGCTGCGCCTGTTGCCGCTCCTGGCGCTGCTCCTGCCGCTGCATGCGCTGGTCGCGCCCGTTTTGCGCAGCCGCGCCTGCCACCAGCAGCACTGCCGCGGCGCCAAGCCATATCGAATTGGGCCCGAACTTCATAACCTTGTGTAAGCCGCTGTTGCGTAACCTTCGAACCACCGCGATCATTCGCTAATTGCTCACCGCTGCGCTTCCGCCCACGTCGTCAAGCAAATCGAAGTTGGCGTACATATCGAAATTGCGGTCGAGTGTTTCCAAATCGGCTACCGGCGTGCCGCGATCGGCCGGGACTGCTTCTGCACTGTGCAGCGGATGCTCGCCGTTGGTGGCGGCATCGCCCGTACGGAACATCACCACGCCGCCCACCAGGAGCACGGCCATGGCCGAGGCCAGCGCGGCCCTGCGGCCGGCCAGGAACGCGGTTCCAAACATCGCGCGCAGGCGCGCGGCAAAACCCACTGGCTGCTGCGCTTCCTCGCGCAGGCGGGCGCGCAGGCGGGTGCTGAAATACGGCGAAGGCTCCGGCGCCTGCCATTCATCCAGCAGCGCCATGGTTTGCTGCATCGCCTTCCACTCCCCGGTACACGCCGAGCAGCCGGCCAGGTGAAGCCGGGCTTCACTGCTCGCCATTTCCGGCGCCGCGCCCGCTTCGATCAGCTCTTCGCGAACCTTCATGCACTTCATAACGTCCTCAATTCCCCCGTGCCGCCCGGCCTAGATGAATTCCTTCAGCCGCTCGCGCAGCGTTTCATAGGCCCGGAACAGCAGTGACTTCGTGGCTGATTCGCTGAGTTTCAGCACTTCAGCAATCTGGCGGTAATCCATGTTCTGGTACTTGTGCATCAGCACCGCCATGCGCTGACGCTCAGGCAAATTCTCAACGTGGCGGCGAATCGCTGCCAGCCGCTCCCGCCGCAGCATCGCCTGTTCGGCGGTGATGTGCGGATCGGCTACGTCAATGGCGAGCCCGGTTTCTTCATCCTGCTCATCAATGCTCACCGTCTGGTCGGCGCGCTCAGCCTTGGAATCGCGCGCGTGGTTCACGCCCAGGTTGGTCGCAATGCGATAGAGCCAGGTGGTGAACTTCGCCTCGGCCGCATAGGTGTGCCGCGAGCGATACACCCGCAGGAACACTTCCTGGGCCAGCTCTTCTGCCACCGCCTGGTTGTGCGCCATGCGGTACATGAAGCTGACAATCGGCCGGCGGAACTTCTCCACCAGGTAATCGAAGGCGGCATCGTCGCCGGCCTTCACCCGGAGCATCACGTCAGCGTCGGTCAGTTCGGTATAGCTGCCCACCGGAACCAGAATCTCTGTGTTCCTTTCGCGAACTCGAACCACCTCGGGTTGGAGTGCCAGGGTCGCCATCTCACTTGACGAAACCCCTTCACTGCCCGAAAGTTGCGAGGATTTTGCTGCCCCGGAAGAGCCGGAATTTGGGTACTTTGGTGACATCTACAGCCGGGTACTGGCTCCTGCCGATTCTACATTAGCGTCCTAACTTCGTGATTCGCCGAGCTCCGCCGCGCACGGCCCGGCGGCTGGGTAACTGCTTTTCGCGACCCACGGCCAGCTTTGGTATAATGAGGGTGTTCGCACCTTTGGCTGGTTCCAATCAGGAGCATCGGCCAATTTTTACCGGACAAGCAGCGACGGTCAGGCGCGCTTCTGTAGCGCCGGCCGTAAATCTGAATTCAAGACCCGGCCCCGGTGCATGTGGCCTGCGGCCGAGCAGTTTTAATCGAAGCAGATCCGGGCGCTTAACTCAGCGGTAGAGTGCCATCTTCACACGGTGGAAGTCATAGGTTCGAATCCTATAGCGCCCACCATAACTCCGGAGCGCGGCGGTTGGCAGGCTTGTAGTCGCCTGGTTTGCCGGCGCGAGCCGTGACCTCGAGTGCGGGCTCACTGCGCGGCAAGAGCCGGCCATAAGGGCTGTTTTATCGCACCAGGATTCCGGCTGTGGGAAACGAGGCTCTTGCGCCGGGTGAGAAACGCGGTTAACATCCGGTGCAACGTCAGGCCATGAGCCTGAACTGAAGTCAGGGTCGCAGTCCTGAGCGATCCATTCGGCGGCTGGTTCAACGCGGCCGCCTCCGTTGCGCGCTCGTCTTGCGCGGGCGGACAGGAAATATCGCGGGCATTGCGCCGCGCCTGGCAGCATGAACGCCGGGGCGGCCACCGAAGCAAAGCACACCAGCCATGCTGCCGTTTTCGGTTTTTCTGCCCGGCTTGAACTTGAAGTGATTCCCCGAATTGGCAACCACGTGGCACGCAACACCTCCTACGCTGAACGTGTGTCACTGAACGGCCGCCGGGAAAAGCAGCTCCAATAAAGCAATCGGAAGGCGCCCTGAACCCAGGGCGGGATGAAGTGCAAATGAACGAAACCAATCAGCCTACCGGCGGTGGGCAAGGCCAGGGCCGCCCGGGAGGAAGACGCAATCGGCGGCGGCGCATGCGCCGCGGCGGGCCCGGCGGTCAACCCAATCAGAATGCGCAGGGGCAAGGCCAGAACCAGGGACAGGGACATCAGGGCCAGCAGCCTCGGCACAATCATCCCGGGCAGCAGAGGCGGCGCAAGCGTCCGCGGCAGCAGCCGTCGTTCACCGGCCCAATGGACCACAGCTATCGTGCCCAGCCGGCTGACAACAACGGCAATCGCGGCCAGGTGAACCGCGCCGGCCAGGTGCCGCGCTTTTTCCAGCACGCCGACGTTGAGCCGCTGCAGGCGGTGGAAGCCTCGGCCCAGCCGCACATCTTCGCGTTTGTTGACGACCTGTTTTTCCTGGCCAAGATCCAGGAGACGGCACGCAAGCTGAACGTCAAAGTGGATTTCGTCAAGAGCGAGCAGGACGTGCTGGATCGGCTGACCGGCGAAAACGGACATGTCGCGGCTG
This sequence comes from Terriglobia bacterium, assembly GCA_021323935.1. GTDB lineage: Bacteria > Acidobacteriota > Terriglobia > Terriglobales > Acidobacteriaceae > JAFAIN01. Next base: position 4,666 of record JAJPJZ010000240.1, read on the forward strand.
CGGCCGCCCATGGCAAGGCGGCGGCTGCGCAGGAGGCGCCCGCGCTGGTCATTATCGATTTGAACAGCAACAGCATCAAGCCGCTCACCGTGGCGCACAAGCTCAAGGCGCGCTTCAAGCGCGACACCAGCGTCATCGGTTTCGTTTCGCATGTCCAAGGCGACCTGAAGATGAAAGCCATCGAAGCCGGCTGCGATATGGTGGTTCCGCGCTCAGCTTTCTCGCAGAACCTGCCCCAGATTCTGCGCCGCCACGCCACCAGCGAAGCGGAAGAGCAGGTTCAGTAGGCAAGCGGCGGCAAACGGAACATCTGCGCCGTGTGTGCCTGGCCACGCCGCGTGTCCCTGGCGACACGCCGGCTGAGGCCGCGCGCGACCATTCGCTCGCATTTTTGTGCATTTTAAAAATTGGCGGTTAGCTTGCTCTTCGACCAGCTCGGAGGCGCCATGCTGCTGAGCCGACGAGTGGCCGCCCTGCTCATCGCGATTGCGGCGGTGCTGCCGCTAAGTGGAAGCAGGCGCGCCCCAAACCACCAGCCTGACCTGGTTCTTTGGGCATGGGAGCGGCCTGAAGACCTCCGTTCCGCCGAGCCCAACCACGTCGAAATCGCCTACCTGGCCGAGACCCTCACCGTCGGCCGTTCCGGCCTGGGCGTTCACCATCGCATGCAGCCGCTGAGAGTTGCGCCGCTTACCCAGGTGATCGCGACGGTGCGGCTCGAATCGGGTTCCGGTGCCGATCTCGGTGCCGCCACCCGCGAGCGCGTGGTCCAGGAATTGGCCACGGTCGCAGGGCTTCAGCGGGTCAGCGGCCTGCACACCGATTTTGACGCTGTTGCCTCGCCGCGCGAGTTCTACCGCGCGCTCCTGAGCGAGCTGCGCGCGCGCCTGGGCCCGGGGCAATGGATTGGCATCACCGCTCTCGCCTCCTGGTGCATGGCTGACGATTGGATGGACGGCCTTCCCGTCAATGAAGCTGTGCCGATGCTGTTCAGCCTGGGCGCAGGGCGCGCCGATGCTGAAGCCTACCTTGAAAGCGGGGCAGATTTTCGTTCGCCGCTCTGTCGCCACAGCGTGGGGTTGCGCCTGGGCGACAGCCTCACCCTCATTCCGCATCATCGCCGCGTTTACATCTTCAGCGATCGCGCCTGGAATGCTGACCTGGTGGCGCGCGCCGATCACATTGCGAGGCAACTGCAATGAAGACACGCGCTGCTGCTGTTACTGCATTGCTCGCCTGCCTGTTGGTCCCGGCAAACCTTTCGAGTTGCGCAATTCCGTTTGAGCAGATCATCTTCGTCACCCAGCAAACACCCGACCAGCCGTGGGCGCGCTATGCAGGCGGCGATCTTGGCATTGTGCTGCCCACGTATGCGCCCTCTTTCCTGGTGGTGGCGTACCGATACATGAATGAAGCACCGCTCTCGAAGCAAGAGCAGAGCGCCGCTCTAGCGTTCTGGCAGCAACGGCCGCCGGCAGATCCGGACAGCGGCAAAGATCCCGACCAACCCAGGTGGGGAGCAGCTTATGAAAAATGGATGGCGGAGCGCGGCGTGATTGCCGATGTTCCGGCGGCCGCCATTGATCGCGAGCAGCAGACGGATTATTTCAATTACTACGTCAACTGCACGGCCAGTGCACTCACAACTGCCGCCGACACGCTCAACGACCTGGTAAGCCGCTATGGCGCCGCAAATCCCTGGGTTAAGGATTGGGTGGTGGGGCAGGAGGCAGTGTTCTCAAACTGTAACAACAACGTGCTGCACATCGCGCCAGCGAGCGGCGGCGAGGCGGCCGAAGTTGCGCCGCCTTCCATGCCGCAGCCTGCGCCCGCAGGCGCTCCCGCGTGGCTGCTTGCCGATCGCGCTTATCAAACCGCCGCTGCCGAGTTTTACGCCGGCCAGTATGACGATGCCGCGTTGCGCTTCCGCCAGATCGCCGCCGACCCGAACTCTCCCTGGCACGAACTTGCCGGCTACCTGGTAGCCCGCGCCTACATTCGCCAGGCGACGATGGGGCGCGACGAAAGCGCTTCCCGCGTGTCCATGGAAGCCGCCGAAAAGCAGTTGATTGCCATCCTCGCCGATTCCAGGTTGGCGGCGGTTCACCACCGATCGCGCATGCTTCTCGATCTGGTCGAGGCGCGCCTGCATCCGGCTGAATATGCCGGTGAGTTGGGAAGGCGGCTGGCCCGCGATGATCCTGATTTCGAGCACGATGCCGGCGATCTCACCCTGGTGCTGCGGCGGCTCTCAGGGCGGGATGCAATCACCATGGCGCGGGCCAGCGACCTTGCCGACTGGCTGAACGCCTTCAGAAGCAACGACCCAAGCGTTCCCGCCTATGCGCTGAAGCGCTGGCAAAGCACGCATTCTGCCGCGTGGCTGGCGATGGCGATTGCCAAAGCCAAGTCCGGCGATCCGGGCGTCGCGGATTTGCTGGCTGCCGCGGCTTCCCTGCCGCAAGCTTCGCCGGCCTCAGCCACAGTTGAATTTCATCGCATTCGCCTTCTCATCGCGCAGAATGAAACCGGCGAAGCGCGACGGCTTCTCCAGGCTGACCTCGAGCGGCCATCGCTGCCGCTTTCAGCTCTCAACAGCTTTAAGAGCGAGCGTATGCAGGTGGCCGCGAACCTGGATGACTTCCTTCGCTTCGCGCAGTTGCCGCCAGCCGGCCTTCAAGGCGAATTCGAAACTGCCGGCATGCCTGGCGATTCGAAGGACCCGCACGCCCGCCTGGCCATCAGCGATGAAGCTGCTCGCGCTCTGAGCCATTTATTCCCCATGCGCCTGCTGGCAGACGCGGCGCAATCGAGTATCCTGGTGCCGCACCTGCACCGCGACCTTGCGCTTGCTGCATGGACGCGCTCGGCGCTGCTGCCGGCGCAGCAGGAAATTGCCGTTCGCCTGGCGAGCACCGTGGCCGCAGCCGATCCATCGCTCGCCGCTGACATGCAGGCGTATCGCAGAACTATCAGCGAATCGCATTCGGCGGCTGCGCGCCAATTCGCCGGCGCGTTCCTGATTCTTCAGCTTCCGGGCTTGCAGCCTGCCGTCAGGCCAGGCTTCCAGCGCAGCACCTGGGGGCCAGGGTCGGACGAAGGCATCAGGCAAATTGATAATTTCCGCGATAACTGGTGGTGCTCCCTCAAACCGCCGGCTCCAAACTCCATGAATCCGCAACCCGCGCCCGCGCCGCCGGCGATTGCCTTCCTCAACGACCAGGACCGCGCCGCCGCAAGCCGCGAGTGGAACGAACTGGCGGCACAGGGCGCCGGGCCTGACGCGCTGGCTTCCGCTGTGCTGGCTTATGCTCGCCATAACCCTGACGACAGCCGCATTCCGCAAGCGCTCCACCTGGTCGTACATGCCGGCCGCTTCGGCTGCAACGACGAAGCCACCGGACCGCTGATGCATGCCGCTTTTGGCCTGCTGCATAGCCGGTACGGCCAAACCGAATGGGCAAAGAAGACGCCTTACTGGTTTAAATAGCTTTCCGCGATGGCGCGTTGAACGCGCGGCAACTGCTGTGGCGCAGCGTGCTTCCAAGTTCATGAGAGTAGCTGTCTGCCTTCCCGGCGCCCGCATCGGCTTGCATGGCATTTTCGCGCTTACATGAGGAATTCGACGTCTCGCCTGAACTGCGGCGGGTGTATGCCGACGTGCGTGCCAGCTTCGACTTGCCATTCGTTCCTTCGCTGTTCAAGGCGCTGGCAGCGTCTCCTGAATACCTGCGCGCGTTGTGGGACGACCTGGGGCCGGTGGTGCGCTCGCGCGAGTTTCGTTCCGCCGCCACCGCGCTCGATGAGTTCACGCGATCGCTGCCGGTGCGCGGCGGGTGGCGATACAGCGACCAGGAAAAAGTGCTGGCTTCGCAAAAATTCACCCAGTCGGATGTTGAAGCGCTGGGCACGGTGATTTCCGTCTTTGCGCGGGCGCTGCCCCGCATGCTGCTGTTCACCCGACTGTTGCAGCGCGGGTACTCCGGCGGGCAGGCGGGACGGATCAGCGGCGCCAAGCAGGCGGCCGCGCTTTCGCGCCTGTTCACGCTGCAGGTGCCGGCAGAAAAAGATTCCGGGCTGCGCGTGTGGCTTATCTATAGCGACCTGAAGCGCACGCTCGATTCAAAGCACGTCCCCAGCATCTTTCGCATGCTCTCGCCGTTTCCCGGATACCTGGGCAGCGTGTGGGTTGACACCAAGAAGCTGCTCTCAGATTCAAATTTCCAGCGCTCGCGCGATGAGATGGCGCGGCGCGCGCTCGGCTTGGTTGTGGGGCTCCCGGTGCGCGACCATCGCCAGCATGCGCGCGCAGTTCCGGCGGCGCAGTGGCGCGAGATTGAAGAAACCGTGGATGCCTATGCGCGGCTGCTTCCGCCGCTGACGCTCGCCATCGCGGTGCTTGACCGCTCCTTCCCTAAGCACACCAGCAACTTCCTTGCCGCATAGCATTCACCGAAAGGCTTTGGCCACAAAGCGCGCCAGATGCCAGGCATCGAGGAACTTAAAGGGCGTTTCGCCAGTGGTGTAGTGGCCGCAGGGCAGCACGGCGACGCGATAATCCAGGTTCCACTGGCGAAATTCCTCGACCGTTTGCAGCGAGAGCTCAGGCAAGAAGGTCAGGTCATATTTCGCGTACACGACCAGCGACTGCTTCGGCCAGCGCGCAAACTTGCTGAAATATGAGTGCGGGCTGATCGCAAGCCACGCTTCGCGCAGGCGTTCGCGATCGATCACCGGCTCGACCGCGGCACGAATATGGCGCGTGGATTGTCCGGTCCACACGACGTCGCCGAAATACGTCGAGCCATGATTGAAGGCGTTCACGCGGAGCCGCCGGTCGTGCGCGCTGGCCAGGAAGGCGTAGCACGAACCGAGGCTGGTGCCGATGATGCCGAAATCGGTGTAGCCCTGCTGCTCGAGCCAATCAAGGCAGCAGCGAATATCGGTTACGGCCTGGCGGCCGGCGTCGAGCGTGCGGGCAATGTTCGATGAAACCGCGTAGTCGGCGCGCTCCAATCCTGCAGGCATGCGCACGTCGTGGTAGGGCATGGAAAGCCGCAGGGCTGAAACGCCGAGGCGGTTGAAAATTCGGCACAGCGCATTGTGGCCCCATTGATCCGAGTTCCACTGCGGCAGCACGAGCACTGCGGGTTTTCCGAAGCGGCTGCGCCGCGATTGGCGGGCACAGAACCAGCGCGCATTGGCGATGTTGTTCTCGGGGAACGGCGTCGCTACCGGCGAGGTGAACCGCAGAAACTGCGCGTCTTCAAGCCGTGCATCCTGTTTTCCGCGCGGCACCGAGCGCGTCTCAAGCCGGTAATCGGGGGGCGACTGGTACGCGAAGAACTCATCGCTGCGTTCCACGATCCGCCGGTTCAGTTCGAAAATGAAGCGGCCGGGGTCGCCGGCTGCGCCCGCGAAATCGCCATTTACCAGCGGCCAGCGTTGCGCCCACTGCTCGCCCCACTCGAACGGGCGCACCACGCGGTTGGTATCGCGCGTGGTCAGGCGTGTCTCCCAGTCATACATCCACTGGCGATAGCGATCGCGAAGCATGATGAGGAATATAACAAACGGCGCTGCGCGTCTTCTGCGCGCTCCGCATCGCCCACGACGAACTCATCGACAGCGTCAGTGCGTGCCTCAACGCAGATAAATCGATTTTGCCGCACAAAATTAAGGGAGGCCTGCAGGCCTCCCTCGGTCGAATGAAACTTGCGAACTGCTGGCGAATCGTTACCAGTAGCGCAGCGAGACTTTGTCGAGCCACACATCGTAAGCCTGCTGCGAGCTGTTGCCGTCCATCTGGAAGGCGACATTCAGTTCGCTCACGCCGCTCGGAATCTGGTTGTAGGCGCGATTGATATAGCTCTTCACGCCATTCAGCGTCACGGCAACGAATGTTCCCTGGTTGTAGGCGCTGCGATAGAACTCCAGCGTCAGGTGGTTCCAGGTGTAGGTTGGAGGCGCGGGGCAGGCGATGCCGGTCGGCATCCAGCGCTTGTTAGCGCCGTCCCACACGTCCCATTCATGCGAGCCCCTGACATCGCACTGCGTGCCGAAGATGTACTTGATGCCGCCGACTGACTGGTTCACGTCGAACTCAAGCGCCTGCGGTGCGTTGGCGTCTTTGTAATAAAAATAAAGGTCATACACGAAGTGCGTGGCGCCGGCCTGGGGCCCAAGCTGCTTCCACCACAGGGCATCGCTGTAGGGCGTGCTGCCGCCGAGCGAGAAGTGCGCCGACTGGCCGTCCATCGAGGGCGAGCTGTTGAACTGCGACATGCCGAAAGTCGCTACCGAACCGTTGCCGCCCGCACCGGCACACACCGTGCAGTTCTCCCAACCGGTCATCTGGTCGATATCGCCGATCGTAGTGCCGACGCTCGGCGCGGGAGTTGGCGTGGGCGCAGGAGTGGGAGCGGGCGTTCCGCCGCTGACCGTGATGGTGCGCGCGTCTTTGTAAACCGTGCCGCTGATGTCCCAGGCTTGGGTCACAACGTGGTGGCTGCCGCTTCCAAGCGCGATGTAGGTGTTCAGGCTGCCTGACTTGGTGGTGTAAACCGAGGCATTGTCAACGTAGATCGTCATGGCTGAGATCGGGTCAGGCGCCGAGGACGACGCCACGAAGTGAACGGGCGAGCCCACGGTCGCGCCGCTTGCCGGCGAACTCACCGAAACCACCCCGCTGCCGGAACCGCTTGCCGGCGGAGGCGCCGACGCTGAAACCGTAATGGTCTCCGCGCTCTTCTGCACCAGCCCGGCGGAATCCCACGATTGCACCACGACGGAGTGCGCGCCGGAACTCATCGTTACGTAAGTGTTCAGGCTGCTGCCGCTCGCCTTGTAGGCCAGCGCGTTGTCCACATAGATGGCCATCGCCGTCACCGTATGGGTGGAACTGGCCGACGCCACAAAGTGAACTGAGGATCCCACGGTCGATCCGTTGGTGGGAGAGGATACCGAGACTGCCGCCATGCCGGCGGTAGCAAACGCGAACATTGCGCAGAAAACCAGGATCTGCTTTTTCAAAACTGCTCCCCTCTAGAAGTGGATTGCCTTTGCGTTACTTCCAAGTCAACACCGGCCGATTTGCCGATGCAGGCTTCGCCTTGGGAATTTCAAAAGGCGGATTCAGCGGCTCGCTGAGTTCTCGCCGCCAGCGCCGGACGGGACATTACCTCTCAGTGCCGTCTCCCGTCTGGCCCTTTTTGAAAAGTATTGATTGATCAACTCTGGTTGGATAAGCAGAACACCTTAAGTGAACGCTAATAAAGACCTGTGTTTACCTTATGCGAACCTAAGGTTTTGGCCTGTTCACTGGGCCCGATAATCACCTGAGATAACGACGTAACATGTTGAGGTGAAGCCGCTTACCTGTTAATTGCCGCTAATCGCTGCTGCAATAGCGCCGCGGCACCCGCGCGGAGATAGCGCACAGGGTTTCGTAAGGAATGGTATGCGCCAGGGTGGCGTGCTCCCAGGCGTCGAGGCGGTGTTCGCCCTGGCGCCCGATGATAACTACTTCGTCACCGATGCCAACCGAGCGAATGGCTGACACATCAATCAGCGTCACGTCCATGGAGACGCGGCCGATGATGGGCGCGACTTCGCCGCGCACCAGCACCCGGCCCATCGACGAGAGCTGCCGGTTGAGGCCATCGGCATAGCCGACCGGCAGAACCGCAATCGTCATAGGACGGCGGGCCGTGTAAGTTGAGCCGTATCCCACGCCGGCGCCGGACGCGACCTGGCGCAGACCCGTGATGCGCGTCTTCCAGCTCAGCACCGGCTCAACCGCCAGGCCACGCAGTTCGCTCGGCCGACCGGTGCTGGAAACAAACGGAAGGTAGTAACCGTAAAGAGAAATGCCGGGACGCACGAAGTTGTGATGCGACTGCGGCAGCCCGGCGATCGCCGAACTGTTGGCGGCGTGAACGATGGGCGGATTGATTCCCTGCCTGCGAAACTCGGAAAGCGCGGCGTCAAAGCGCGCAAGCTGCTCCGCGTTGGTTTCCGAATCGAGAATTTCTGATGATGCCAGGTGCGTGAAGACGCCTTCGATTCGCACCTGCTTGAATTTCGGCAGGAGCTTGCAAAACTCGGCCACCTTGTCGTGCTCCACCCCCAGGCGCGACATACCGGTATCGACTTTAACGTGGACCTTCGCTTGCGCGCTCAGTTTGCCGGCAACGCCCTCGAGGAGCTCGAGGCTCTCCTGCTGCCACACCGCCGGGGTAAGCCGGTGACGAAGCACCGCCTCCTGTTCGCCGCGCCAGAAGCCGGTCATCAGCAGAATGCCGCCTTCAATTGCAGCTTCGCGCAGGCGCACGCCTTCGTCGGTTGAGGTCACGCCGAACCAGGTTGCGCCCGCCTGCTGCAGGGCGCGGGCGCATTCCGCGGCGCCGTGGCCGTAGGCGTCGGCTTTAACGACGGCGCACACCGTTACGCCGGGGCCGACATGCCGGCGGATCAACTCAAAATTGCGCACCAGTGCCGGAAGCGACACGTCAACCCAGGTGGGGCGTGAATTTGAGGGAAGCTGCATGGCGGGCGAGAAGTGAAAGGTTAAAGCCTAAGAGTGAAAAGCGCAAAAATGTTGATTAAGGTGAAGGCCTTGCACGCCCTGCGCTTATTCGAAACGCAGGGCTTCAATTGGGTCCAGCAGCGCAGCTTTTCGCGCGGGATAAAAGCCGAAGAACACTCCCACGGCGCAGGAGAACACGGCTGCCATTGCGATTGCCTGCAGGGAGAGCGAGATGCGCCAATCGAGGGTGCGGCCGAGCGCATAGGAGCCGAGCAGTCCAACCGCCACTCCGGCCATTCCGCCAACGCCGCTGAGCAGCAGCGCCTCGCCCAGGAACTGGCGCTGCACATCGCCTTCGGTCGCGCCGATGGCCATGCGCAAGCCGATCTCCTTGGTCCGCTCCGTCACGCTGACCAGCATGACGTTCATAATCCCGATGCCGCCCACCAGCAGCGAAACCGAAGCCACCGCAATCAGGAACACGGTAAAGGTGCGGCTGGCGTCGAGCTGCGCGTTGATGATTTCATCAGGGCGGCGAATGTTGAAATCGTCGGGCTGAGCAGGCCGCAGTTTGTGGCGGTCGCGCAGCAGCGCCGAAACCTGGTCGATGGCCGGCAGCACAGCCTCAGGCGAAATTGCCGAGCACCAGATATCGTCGAGCCAGTAGTGGCCCGTGATCTTCTTCATGGCCGTGGTGTAGGGCACCAAGATGGTGTCGTCCTGGTCCTGGCCGAAGCCGGTTTGCCCTTTGGGCGTCAACACGCCGACCACCCTGAACGGCAGCGTGCCGATCCTGACTTCCTTGCCGACCGGGCTTTCGTCGCCGAAAAGCTGCTGCCGCACCGTTTCGCCCAGGATGACGACGTTGGCGGCGCGATCCACATCGGAATCGGTAAACTGCTCGCCCACCGCGACCGGCCAGCGCTTGATTTGAAAATACGAAGGCGTGATTCCGCGGCCGTGCGTCGCCCAGTTCTTGTTGCCGTAAACTACCTGGCCGTTTACATCGACGTTGGGCGAGGCTGCCTTGATGAGCGGCGCCTGCTTCAGGATGGCATCGACATCGCCCGGCACCAGCGTGCGCGTGCCGTGGTTGCCGGTACGCACGCCGTTGGGTGCACGGCCTCCTTCTTCAATCCAGACAAAATTTTCTCCCAGGTTATTGAGCTGGTTCTGGATCTGTTCCGACCCGGCCTGGCCGATGCCCACTACGCAAATCACGGCACCAATGCCGATCATGATGCCGAGCACCGTGAGCCCCGAGCGCAGCTTGTTGCGCACCAGCGTGCGAACCGCGCTTTGCAAAGTGGAGAGCGGATCCATAAGGTTGCAGATCGTGTTGCTGCGCGTGTTTGCTCAAGCCGGCCGGCGCTTGCGCAGGCAAGCTGCCGGCCCGAAACACTGCGCCCTGCGTGCTTATTGCGCCACGGGCACGCGCTCGAGCACCCTCGCCCAGCGCCGCGCTTCGCGCTTGGCGGCGGCGCGCTTGTGGAAAGCGTAGCCGGCAATCAGCGGGACGGCCAGCGTGGCCTCGCTGTAGACCATCTGTTCAAACGTCGTATCGACTTTGCCCCACGAGCTGGCTTCCTTCAACGTGCTGGATGACAGCGCGCCGTCGCGCACATCGGCCACCGTGACCTGCACTGCGTATTTGTGCATGGGAGCGTCGTGGCCCAGCACTTCGGCGCACACCACGATGTCCTGGGTAAAATTCTTGGGAACGCCGCCGCCGATCATGAAGATGCCGGTCGTCGGATTGTGCATCTTGAGCTGGGTGAGCTCGTAAAAATCCTTCACTGAATCGATCGAGACCTTCGGCTTCTCGCCGCGCTCGTGCTGGTGCGCCACCAGGCCAAAACCGGCGGAGCAATCGCTGAAGGCCGGGCAGAAGATCGGCACATCGTTCTTGTAAGCCTGGTAAACGATGCTGTCGTCGGTCTTGCGATTCTCCTCGAGCCACGCACCCATTTCGCGGATGAACTCGCGCGAGCTGTAAGGCCGCGGCTCGAGCTGGTCGGCAATCAACTTGCAGGTTTCGTCGCAGATGCGGAGCTGCTCTTCGTCGATAAACGTGTCGTAGATGCGGTCGATCATCAGCTCGCGCAGCACGCCGTCGAGAGTGCCTGACTTGTATTCATCGGGCGCCACGTAATGGCGGAAGCCGAGCGCCTCGAAAAAATCCTGGTCCACAATGTTGGCGCCGGTCGAAACGATGGCATCGACCATGTGGTTGCGCACCATATCGACGAACACCTGCTTCAGCCCCGCGCTGATCAGCGAGCCTGCCAGGCAAAGGATCACCCCGCAATCGCGGTCTTCGAGCATGCGCGCGTAAATCTCGGCAGCGCGGTGCAAGTCACGCGCGCTGAACGCCAGGTGCTTCATGGCATCCACCAGGCCAAGCACGTCATGATCGGGCATGCGGATGTGTTGAATGGGCGTGGTCAACAGCTCTTGCTTTGTGGGCATGACAGAAGGATAACAAGGCAAAAGGCAAAAAGAAAAAAGCGCAGAAAATCGCCGGGGCGGCAAATTTTTAGGTTTACTTTAGGGTAAACTTGGGGAATCTGGCCCCGAAAGAGACTCGGTCGCTATGGAACGCTCTCCCTTCCCTTCCGAAAGCCGTCCTGAATTCGAGTGTAACCACAACGCTGGAGATCCCGTCCTGGAAACCGGCATCTATGAGATCTGCCATGCGCAGGGCAGCAGGGGAACAGCCGTATTCCTGCAATTTGACTACTTTCCGCCGTGTACCTGCTGCGGTTCCAGGGTGCGCTACCGGCTGCTGCATGCAGCTCCGCACCTGCTCGAAGATCCTGATTTCAGGCCCTGAGAGGCGCTTTGTGGTGTGCCGCTGTTCACAAATCGCATGGGCAGGAGCTTCCCGTGGCGAGGTGTCGCCATCTAAACTCCTAACTGATCAACTACAGAGGAACTCCTAATGGCCGAGCGGGCTGGCGAAAAGCGGTTTGCTCCCGGTGAGTTGTCGCCGCGATCGGGCGTGTATCGCATCACGCACGACGGCCACCGCCCCGACCACGAAGCCGTCGTCATGGGCGGAGTGCGCTTCCCGCAGTGCCGAATTTGCGGCCACGCGGTCCGATTCGAGCTGGTGCTTGCCACCAAAGGCTCGGCCGCGACGCAATCGCAGAACCCATCAATCCTGATTGCCGGCAGCGAGCCCGCCCGCAATTTCCGCACCATCCTCGCCGAACGAGGCTACTCGGTTTCCGTAGCGGCCGATGCCACCCAGGCACGCCGCCAGTTGCAGCAGACGCCTTGCGACGTGGTTATCACGCCGCTTGATCTTGGGCAATCGCGCTCCGGCCTGGAGCTGGCGCGGCTGGCCAAGCAGCTCGATCCCAAACCGCTCATTTTCATCTACACCAGCGATCCCACCACGGAAGCCATGCGCGAAATCCTGCGCACGCGTGTGGATTATTGCGCGCTTGAGCCGCTGAACGTGAACGAAGTCAGCACTGCGCTCGATACCCTGATGGCCCGCCGCTCTCTCTAGCTCGCGACACACGACCTCAGACTTTGCTGCTTGATGCTGCGATTATGCGTTGTTATTGGAGGAGGCCGTGCGCCGGCGTGAGTTCCTGGAAGATGGCATCGACTACTTCATTGGGCGCTTTGTTGGCCTCATACACCTGCGTCACACCGCTGTTGATCGCCATTTGCAGGGTTTCGACGGTGGTAGCGGGAGTAATGACGGCGACGTAGGCGCGCGGAAACACCATGCGAAACACGCCTCCCAGCGCCCAGCCATCGCCGCCTTCGTTGATTTGCGCGGAGATGATGGCCATCTCAAAAAAATGCTGGGTCATGGCGGCCAGCGCGGTTCCCAGATCGCGGGCGATGATGGGCACCAGGCCCGCGGCGGAAAGTTGCGTCTGGTAGTTCATGAGCGCGTGCATGTCGCGATGCACCACCAGCGCTTTGCGCTCCCGGCTGTATTTTTGCCGACCTGCCACCTGCTTGCGCGCGCTCAAATTTCCCTCCGCGGCAAAGCAGATTTCGAGGCCCGCATCATGCTGGCGGGGTCATCGCGGCGCCTCGCCAGCAGGCGGTCAACCGCAGAAAACAACTGATCGAGGTCCACCGGCTTGGTCGCCAGGTAATCCACATGCATATCGAGGGCGACGCGCGCATTGTTCACGTTGGCGTAGCCGGTGCAGACTACGACCACGGGCGCCGGCGTGGCGCGCTTGGCGGCGCGCGCAACTTCCAGGCCAATGTCTTCGGCCTCCATGTTGAGGTCGGTGATGACGGCGTCGTACTTGTGGCCGTTGCCAAGGGCACGCAGGGCCTCGGCGCAACTGCACGCCGTCTGCACCGTAAACCCGCGCTCCTCGAACATCATTTGCATCGTTCTTGTGATGCTCTCTTCGTCATCGACGATGAGCATGCGAGGAATGCGCTGCGGTTTTTTAGCAACTCGAGCCGGCATCGTAGAGAACCACACTGTAAGGTCGCAAACCTGCGGCGAGCTGGATTCGCCCTGGCCTGCCAGATACGACGCACCGCGCTACGAATTCTAGCAGGTTCGGGCACGGCGGGAGGCAAGGGGCCGTTCCGTGAACTCACCTTCGCGCCATAGGATTCGATGCCGAAAAGCGCCCGCTGCCCTGAGATCGCTAATGTGAACGGGCAGCAGCAAAGCAGTTACAGGTTCGTCCTCTGGTCGGTATGCCGGCGCAGATACCAGCACGGCGGCTGCCCCGCGTGCGGAAACAGCGCGTTCACGCACGATTCAGGGCGCGGATCCTGGAACATGAATTCCACGCGCGCGTCCTTGCGCGGCACCGCCAGGTAGGGATGCACCGTCACGCTTGCGGCAGGCGAGCCGCGCAGCGCGAACACCAGCGAATCGGCCGCGAAGGCCACCACGCCGCAGACGGCGCTGACCAGCAGCACGCGTAACCCAATCCTGGCAATGCGCGGCACACCACGATTCTACGGAATGCGCGGGAAGCCCCGGCGATAGCGTGAACTCGCACTTCGGCAAAATGCCGCCGACGGCGTGCGCCTCTGCAGATCAACCTTTGACTTCCCACGGCAGAGATGCATAATGGCCCATCAAAAATCACCTTCAGGGGACAACATGAAGCGCATCCTTCTCGCCGGGCTGCTTGCCGGGATCGCAATGTACGTGTGGTCGAGCGTGGCGCATGTCGCGCTGCCGCTCGGCGCGGTCGGCATCAGCCAGATACCCAACGAGGCCGCCGTGACCGGCGCAATGTCAGGAAACATCACGCAATCGGGGCTTTACTTCTTCCCGTTCATGGCGCCGGGCACCAGCATGGCAGAGCAAACCGAAAAAGTGAAAACCTCGCCTTCAGGGCTGCTCATCTATCGCCCGGCCGGCGCGCCCGCCATGACGCCGGGCATGTTGCTCATCGAACTGCTGACGGAAATCGTGGTGTCGATCCTGGCGGTGTGGCTGCTGGCGCAAACCCGCATCTCTACGTATCGCGGCCGCGTCGTCTTCGTTGCGGCGGTGGGCCTCACCACATGCATCATGACCAACGTGCAGTATTGGAACTGGTACAGCTTCCCGCTCAGCTACACGGTGAACTACATGTTCATTGAGCTGGTCGGGTTCATCTTCGCGGGCCTGATTGCCGCCAGGATGATTAGAACCGGCGAAGCCGCCGGCGCGGCTGCAGCGTGAGTTGAGCCCTCACCGGCGAAATCTTTGCTTCAGCGCGATGCGCGCGGCAATGTGGCCGCACATGCCGTGAACTCCGCCGCCGGGCGGCGTGGACGCCGAGCACAGATACACGCCGTCGAGCGGCGTGCCCCAATATCGCAGCGTGGGACGAATCAGCATCTGGTAAAGGTCCTGCAGGCCGCCCATGATGTCGCCGCCAACCAGGTTGGCGTTCAGCGATTGCAGCCGGCGCGGCGGTAGCACCGAGCGCCCCAGGATGGTGTCACGAAACCCTGGCGCAAAGCGCTCAATCTGCGCCTCCACGGCCTTGGTCATATCGAGTTCAGAGCCATTGGGCACGTGGCAGTAGCCCCACAGCGTGTGCCGGCCCGCGGGCGCGCGGCTTGAATCAAACAGCGAGTGTTGCGCCAGGATTGCGAAAGGCTCGGCTCCGGGTTTGCCGTCCCAGGCTGACTGCTCGTAGGCAGAAATTTGTTGCAGTGTTCCGCCAATATGAACGGTGGCAGCGCGGCGCAGCGCCGGCGAACTCCACGGCACCGGCTCGGAAAGCGCCCAATCGAGCTTGAATGCGCCCATGCCATAACGGTAATGGCGCAGGAATTTTGCGTAGCGCGGCGGGAGCTGCGAGCCGGCAATCTCTAAAAACTGGCGCGGTGTGAGGTCGAGCAACACGGCGCGGGCCGGCGAAAGCTGCTGGAGATCGCTCACGCGAACTCCGGTCGTGATCGTTCCTCCGAGCGACGTGAGATAGCCGGCTAGAGCGTCAGTCAGCTTTTGCGCTCCGCCGCGGGGATACGGCCAGCCGCCCACGTGGCCGAACGTGGCCAGCGCGATTGCAATTCCTGCGGTGGTGAACTTGGTGAGCGGCAGCGTGGAATGTGCCGCCATGCCGGCAATCAGTGCCTGGGCGCGCGGGTGGTGAAAGTTCCGCCGCACAAAGCCTGCAGCCGACCCTGCCGAGGCCAGTCCCAGGACCGCCGCGGTGCCGGCATGGTGCAGGGCGCTGCCCAGCCGCGGCGATTGCAGGAAGCCGCTCCAGGCGCGGGCCGCGCTGGTGAAGATGCGCGAGTAGCGCGCGCCGTCAGCTGCGAGCTGCGCCGCGGTATCGTCGGGTGAAAGCTCCAGCGTTACGGAGCTGCCGCCATCGAGCGGATGCGCCAGCGGCGCCGGCGAATGCACCCATTCCAGCCCATGCTGCCCGAGCGGCAGGGTGCGAAAAAAGGGCGAGTCGTAAGCCAGGGGATGGATGCCCGAGCCGAGGTCGTGCACAAAGCCGGGCAGCGTGAGCTCGGCCGAGCGCACAGCGCCGCCGATGGTCTGCTCGGCCTCAAGCACCTGCACCGCCACGCCGGCCTGCGCCAGCGTAATGGCGGCGGCGAGCCCATTCGGCCCTGAGCCTACGACGATCGCGTCAGGTGCAGCCACTGCGTTTGCATTCTATTGCAGAGCAGCCGCGAATCCGCGGAAGCGCGGGAATTTGAATGAAGACGTGAGCAGAAAGTGGTAGGCCCGAATGGACTCGAACCATCGACCTCATCCGTGTCAAGGATGCGCTCTAACCAACTGAGCTACGGGCCTGCTGCGAGCGGAGCTACGCACTTAGTGTAACAAAAAGAAGGGCGCGGCCCAGTGGCTGCGCCCTTCAACAATCGCGGTCGCGCTTAACGATGATCGTGGTCACGGTCATGATCGCGGTCGCGGTCATTATCGCGATGCTGCTCGCGCCAGCGCCAGTAATCACGCTGCTGCCGCGCGTTTAGCCGGTTGAACTCGCGATACTGCATGTGGCGCTCGGCCGCCCATTGGCGGTAGGCGTGGTCTTCGTTGTCGTCCCAGTTGCGGTACTGGCGATGTTCACGGTCGTAAACCCGCGTCTGCTGGTGGTCGCGGTCCCGGTCGCGGTCGCGATCGTGATCGCGGTCCTGAGCGGCGACGCCGAGCGGCGCGGCCATGGCGAACATCAACATGGCCGAAGCAAGAAACTTCATTGGCGATTTCATGTAGAGATCGTCCTCTCTGAGCAAATCTGCTCAACCTCATTCTCGAAGTGACATCTATGGGAGCGCTGTTTGCGAAGTGCAAGTTGCCTGTGAATCCGAGTTCCAGCGGCAAAAGTGCGGGCAGCAGCAGCCCACCTCGAAAGGCTGGCGCATCAAAATGCGTCAATTCCCGTGATGTTGGCGCCAATGATCAGCGCGTGCACGTCGTGAGTGCCTTCGTAGGTCTTCACCGATTCCAAGTTCATCATGTGGCGCATGATGGGGTAATCGTCGGCGATGCCGTTGGCACCCAGGATGTCGCGTGCCATGCGGGCGCATTCCAGCGCCATCCACACGTTGTTGCGCTTGGCCATCGAGATGTGCTGATGCGCCACGCGGCCCTGGTCTTTGAGCCTGCCCACCTGCAGCACCAGCAGTTGGGCCTTGGTAATTTCGCTGACCATCCACACCAGCTTTTCCTGGATGAGCTGATGTGACGCTATAGGCTGGTCGCGGAACTGCTTGCGCAGCAGCGAATACTGCAGCGCGGTGTCGTAGCAGCTCATGGCTGCGCCGACGGCGCCCCAGGCAATGCCGTAGCGCGCCTGGTTCAGGCACATGAGCGCATTCTTCAGGCCTTCGGTTTTCGGCAGCAGGTTGCAGGCAGGCACGCGAACATCCTGCAGCGCCAGGCCGGAAGTCACCGAGGCGCGCAGCGACCACTTGCCGTGCACGTCATCGGCGCGGAAGCCGGGACGATCGGTTTCAACCAGGAAGCCACGCACGCGGCCGCCTTCATCTTCCACCTTGGCCCAGACTACGGCGACATCGGCAATGGACCCTGAAGTGATCCACATCTTTTCGCCATTCAGCACGTAGCTGTCGCCATCTTTTTTGGCGCGGGTCAGCATACCGCCGGGATTGGAGCCGAATTGCGGCTCAGTCAACCCGAAGCAGCCGAGCTTGGTGCCCTGCTGCATCGGCGGCAGCCATTTTTGCTTTTGTTCTTCGGAGCCAAACGCCCAGATGGGATACATGACCAGCGCCGATTGCACGCTCACGAAGCTGCGCACGCCCGAATCGCCGCGCTCCAGCTCCTGCATCACCAGGCCGTACTCAACATTCGACATTTCGGCGCAGCCATAGCCCTTCAGGTTGGCGCCAAAAAAACCAAGCTCGCCCATGGGCTTCACCAGCTCGCGCGGGAAGCGGCCTTCGCGGTTGCACTGCTCGATGATGGGAATCAGGTTTTCTTCAATGAAGCGGCGCGCATTGTCGCGCACCAGGCGCTCATCGTCTGAAAGCAGCGAATCGAACTCGATGAAATCGACGCCGCGGAATTTGATGGCTGGCATAAGTCTCGAGAAAGTCTGACGGTAGCAGAGCGGCGGAAGGCTGGTCAAACCACGCGGACCGAGACGAAATCAGCAGCGGCGCCTATTGCGCGGCTCTGCGCGCGTGGTCCTCTGAGCGATGGGCGAGCAAGTGCCCGATGGCATCGGCCAGGTCGGTTTCTGCGCTCTCGGAGTTCAAGACTGCGTCGGCCAGCTCGGTATTACGAATGCTGCATTCATACAGCATGATGACGGCGCAGCCGGGAGTGAACTGGTCAAGCGCTTTCGCCAGGCGATTGCGTGCTTCCTCCGGAACCGCGATGCCGAGCACGGCGACGTCATAGGAGTTGTGGCGCAGGAGGAATTCTGCCTGGCGCTGGTCGCCGGCCGTATCGACGCTGTAGCCGGCCTGCCGCAGGCGCTCAGCACGGCGGATCAGCAGATCGCGCCGATAGCTGACCACCAGGACGCGTGCTCCCTCCATCGTTCCGTTCACCTCGTTGTCCGGTCATGCGTGAATCGGCTGGTGGGCCGGCGAGCAGAGAAGAAGAAATCAGCCGCGCAACGTGAAGAACTCAGCAGGATGATTGCGACATCAGGCACTGCAGCACGGTGCTGCTGCCACTCGCCAGGCCGAACTGAGCCGCGCCGAAATATTATGGCTCAGGAACCGTCGGGACACGATAAATTTTTTCAAGCGCCGCCAGGTAATCACCAAACAGCTTCTGAATGGCCGAAAACTCGCGCTTCACGGCATCGCGATAATCGGCGTGAGTGGCAAAGTCGTACAGCAGCGCCGTCATGGCCTCGGCATCGACGGTAAAGCCCTGATGGCCGACATCGGTGAGCGCGTCCTGCTCCATTCCGTACGTGTGGTTGGCGAAGTTCGAGCTGTAAGCCGTAAAGCCGAGGCCGGGAATCTTGCTCGATACGCTGCCGGTTTCTTCAAAACCCTGCGGCCGCCCGGGCTCGGCGTTTACCTTTTGCGCTCCATACTTCTTCATGTAGGCGAAGCCTAGCTCGCTCAGCGTCGCCACCGAAATTCCGTCGTGGTCCTGGCCGTAGTGGTCGATTTTTACTTTGGTGCCGGTTGAGAGCGCGGCCGCTTTGGCGGCGTTATCGACGAAAGCGGTGACCTGCTTGAGGTACACCTCGTCGGGATAGCGGATGTAAAAATCGGCCGCGGTTTTATCGGGAACCACGTTGGGAGCAGCGCCGCCTTCGGTGATGATGCCCTGAATGCGCGCCTCAGGCCTGATGTTCGATCGCACGCTGTCGATGTTGTTGAACATGTGGATGACGGCCTCCAGCGCATTGCGGCCTTCCCAGGCGGCAAGTTGGTGCGCGGGAGCGCCGCTGAAGGTGTATTTCGCTCCCACAATGTTCATGCAGCAGGTGCCGAACCCGGGCGCCGGGCGCGAAGTCGAGCCGACGGCATGGCTGCGAACGATGACGTCAGCGCCGTTGAACACGCCGGCATCGAACATCTGCGTCTTCGCTTCCGGAGGCATCATCTCTTCGCCAGGCGTCCCGTAAACCGTCACGCTTCCCGGCTGATGAGTGCGCCCCAGGAACTCCACGATCGCAACCGCGGCGGCAATTCCGACCGGACCTTGCGCGCTGTGCTGGTCGCCGTGAAACGCGCCCTTGGTGCCGCGGAGCGCGTCGTATTCCAGGATGATACCGAGGTTCGGTGCGCCTTTATTGCCCTTCCAGCGCGCCACAAAAGCAGTGGGCAGGTTGGCCACGCCCATCTCGACATCGAAATTGTGCGCGCGCAGGTAGTCGGCCAGAATCTTGACCGAGCGATTCTCCTGGAAGCCGATCTCAGGGTGGCGCGTAATGTCGTCAGCCATCGCCAGCAGCTCAGAATCCATGAGCTGTTTGGCGCGGGCCACGGCCTGGTCGCGCTGCGGGTCGGCGGCTGTCAGGCGCGCCACCATGGCAGGAACATTGAGCGACTTTTCCAATTCGTCAATCTGGCGCAGGATGCCGGCGGCGGCTTCGCGCTCGGTTGGGGTTTCCTGGGCGTAAGCACAGGCTGAAACGAGGGCCAGCGCGATGCAGATGGCAGAACGCAAGATCAATCTCCTGAGGGGCGGGAACGAGCGCAAAACTATGCCAACCGCGCTCGCCGCTGTCAAGCGCCCCCGGCGCCAGTTACCAATTCCCGCATCTGTAGGCTCGCGAGCTTCCTTTGGCCGCTATAATCGCTGAGTAGCCAATGAAAGCTTACGTTTATGTCTCGCTCAAAAAGAGCGTGCTCGATCCCCAGGGCAAGACCATCCAGGGGGCGCTGAAGAAGATGGGCTACGCCGATATAGGCGAAGTGCGCCAGGGCAAGTATTTCGAGATCACGCTGGGCGGCGACCTGCAGCAGGAGCAGGCCAGCGCCGAAATCGAGCGGATTGCCCGCGAAGTGCTGACCAACCCGGTAATCGAAGAGTTCCGCTACCGGCTCGAGCAGCCGGATTAAGGCACCAGAGGCTGGTTCGGAACCTTACGGTCAGCATCTCTGGACGGCAGCAGCGAATCTGAATTAGTGAAGACTTTGGTTTTTGCCTTTGGACCGCAGCCCCGCCGGAAGACGCGGCCGCGCTCAAGAGTCAGGGCCGGAAGTCAGGTGAACAGTCCGAGTCACGTTAACCGGGCAAGGTGGAGTGGCCAATGTGTGGGATTGTTGGATATGTGGGCAAAAAGCGCGTCGTGCCGGTCATTATTGACGGGCTGCGGCGCCTGGAATATCGCGGTTATGACTCGGCCGGAATTGCGGTTGCGGGCAACGGCGAGGGCTTGCAGATTCGCCGCGCCGAAGGCAAGCTGCGCAACCTTGAAGACACCATTCGCCTGAAGCCGCTTGACGGCACCTACGGCATCGGCCATACCCGCTGGGCCACGCACGGCCGCCCCACAGAAGAAAACGCGCACCCTCATCGCGACTGCACCGGCCGGATCGTGGTGGTGCACAACGGCATCGTTGAGAACTACCTCTCGCTCAAAAAGAAGCTGGTGGAGGAAGGCCACAAGTTCTCAACCGAAACCGATACCGAAGTGGTGGCGCACCTGATCGAGAAATACATGCAGGGCGCCGCCAACGGAAACGGCAACGGCTCAGGCCACACCAAGCTTGAAAACGCTGTGCGCCGCGCCGTGAAAGATTTAACCGGAGTCTTCGCGCTGGCCGTGATCGCCACTGATGAGCCCAACAAGATCGTGGCGGCGCGCAACGGGCCGCCCGCGGTCATTGGCCTGGGCAAAGACGAATATTTCGTGGCCTCTGACGTGCCGGCCATTCTGTATCACACGCGCGACTTGTTCTTCCTCGCCGATGGCGACCTCGCCGTCATCACGCCGAACGGCGTGCAGTTGAGCGACTTTGACGGCCGGCCTATTACGCGCCAGGTGCAGCACGTGACCTGGGACCCCATCATGGCGGAAAAGGGCGGCTTCAAGCACTTCATGCTCAAGGAAATTTTTGAGCAGCCGCGCGCCGTGCGCGACACCATGCTGGGCCGGGCCTCAGATATCGGAAAAGTTTTCCTCGATGAAATGGAGATTACGGAAGAGGAGTTCCGCAATTTCATCAAGATCAACATCGCCGCCTGCGGCACCAGTTGGCACGCCGGCCTGGCAGGCAAGTTCATGATCGAGCGGCTGGCGCGCGTGCCCGTTGAAGTGGATTACGCCAGCGAATATCGCTATCGCGACCCCATTACCGGCGAAAAAGAGCTCACCATCCTGATTACGCAATCGGGCGAAACCGCCGATACCATCGCCGCGCAGCGCGAATCGCGCGCCAAGGGCGCCAAGACGCTCGGCATCTGCAACGTGGTCGGTTCCATGATTGCGCGCGAGGCCAACGGGACCATCTACACGCACGCCGGGCCTGAAATCGGCGTGGCCTCAACCAAGGCTTTTACTGCGCAACTTACGGCGCTGTTCCTGTTTGCCATTTTCTTGGGCGAAACCCGCGGCAGCCTCAGCCCTGATGAAGCCCGCAAGCAGCTTGCGGAGCTGCGGCTTATCCCCGGCAAGCTTGAGGCGCTGCTGAGCCGCGATGAACAATGTGAGAAGCTGGCCAAGCAATACCATCGCGCGCACGATTTCCTGTTCCTGGGCCGCGGCATCCATTACCCCATTGCGCTTGAAGGCGCGCTGAAGCTGAAGGAGATTTCCTACATCCATGCCGAAGGCTACCCCGCCGGCGAGATGAAGCACGGTCCCAACGCGCTGATTGACGAGAACCTGCCGGTCGTCGTGATTGCTACGCGCGATCCCAACGACGCTGATTCGGCGCTGCGCTACGAGAAAACGCTTTCGAACATGAAAGAAGTGAAGGCGCGGTCGGGCGTGGTGATTGCCATTGCCACCGAAGGTGACCAGGACATTCACGAATCGGCCGACCACGTGATTTTTGTGCCGCAAAGCACCGAGCTGCTGCTGCCCATCCTTGAAGTTGTGCCGCTGCAGTTGCTGGCGTATCACATCGCGGTGCGCCGGGGGTGCGACGTGGATCAGCCGCGCAACCTGGCAAAATCGGTGACGGTGGAGTAGGCGCTGCCCGCAAGTTCGCCCAGGCTGCTACGTTTACTCGCCTACCTGGCGATTTACGTCCTTTGGGGCGCGTCGTTTCTCGGCATTCGCGAAGTGGTGGCGTCGCTTCCTTCCACCTCAGCGGCAGCCATTCGCTTCTTCACGGCTGGAATTCTGCTGCTTCTCTGGGCTGCGCTTCGCGGCGAGCCATGGCCCGGCCGGGCTGAGTGGCGCAGCGCCATCCTTCTCGGCCTCGTGATGTTCGCCGGCGACTACGGCTGTTTGTTCTGGGCCGAGAAGCACATTGCCTCCGGCCTTGCCGCCGTCATCTCAGCGTTGATTCCGGTGGAAATTGCATTGTTCGAATGGCGCGCCGCGCGGCGCTCGCCTTCGAAGGCCCTCCTGGCCGGCACCGCGTGCGGTGTGGCGGGTGTTGCGGCCTTGAGCATCGCGCATGGCAGGGGCGGCGGAGTGCAGGTTGGAGCCATTGCGGCGCTGCTGTTCGGCACACTCTGCTGGTCAGCCGGAACCATCTGGTCGCGGTCATTGCCGCTCCCAAAATCGAAAGTCGTTTCTGCCGGAGTGCAGATGATGTTCGGCGGACTGTGGCTGGGCATCATTGCCGCGCTGCTGGGCGAGCCTGCGCAGCTCCGCACCGCAGCCGTGACTGGTAAGACGATTGCCGCGATGGCTTACCTGATTATCGCTGCTTCCATTGTTGCGTTCACCGCGTATGTGTGGCTCATCGGGCACGAATCGCCAACTCGGGTTGCAAGCTACGCATACGTCAACCCGGTGATTGCCGTGTTGTTAGGCAGCGCCTTCGCGGGCGAGAAGCTGACGCTCCAAACGGTCTTGGGCACAGCGCTCGTGCTGGTCGGCGTGATTGCCGTAATGCGCGCCAAGGCGGGCACATCCGGGCCAGCAGCCGCACGCAAGCCGGCATGAAAGAAAAACCCCCGGGTTCCGTCGCGAATCCGGGGGCAGGCCGTTCCCATTTCCCTACTACTTGGCCCTTCAGGAGGGGTAACGGCCTATATAGACGGCCCACGCAGCAAAAAGTTTCATAGGCAGAGCAGCTCACGCGTAAAAAAATAGTTTCGGAGTGTGTCGGTCTTGTAAAAGGGCGAAGCCGATCGCATGTTGCGCAACTGAAGGCTTGGAGCGCGCGCAGGTAGCCGCTAGAATCGCTTTGCCATGTTTGAAGCGAGCCTCGTCCCTGAAAAAACGGTCATCAACGGCAAAGGCGAAAGCGCAGGCATCGAACTGAGCGGAATCGGCACCCGCATTCTGCTTCTGGTGCTTCACATCACCGACATCGTGGAGCAGGAATCGCTCGATGTCAGCATCTGGGGCTCTGCCGATGGGTCGGCCTGGGGCGACAAGCCGCTGGCCACGTTTCCGCAAAAGTTCTACCGCAGCGAACACCCCCTGCTGCTCGATTTGTCGGCGCGTCCTGAAGTGAAGTTTCTGCGCGCGCGCTGGGAGGCGAACCGCTGGGGCCGCGGCTCTGAAACGCCCATGTTTCAGTTCTCATTGAGCGCACGCGAAGTTCCCGCTGAGATGCTCTCGCAAGCCTAAGAATCGGCAGCGCTTGTTTGTCGAATTTGCCGGAACCGGGACACGCAAGTTTGCGTAGTAACCAACAGGGCGCGGTTGGTAACGAAATCTGCCGCCGGTCGTCTATAGAAGCAATGATGGTTCAGCATCAGCACCGGCCCGAGGCGCCTCGCCCGTTTACCATGGCATGCGAAAGCGCCGTGCTGTGGCGCGCCAACGAGTTCGGCTACTCGGTGGAAGTGTTTCGCCGCGGCGAAGTTGTGGCGCGGCACTGGTGCGGGAACCACGCCTACGATCCTGAGCGCTCGGTGCCGTTGAGTTCGCCTGAGGCGCTCAGCCCGGCCATGCTCGCCGCCCTCGCGCGCAAGCTGGCACTCGAGATGGCTGAGGCGTTTGCCATTCCGGTGGAGAACGTCCGCCTTTCCAACTAGCAGCGAACATCCGGCTGCACTGGGCGCCGGAATCCCGTCGAGTATCATCACAGCACCGATGCTCTCGGTTGCGATCATTACGTTCAACGAAGAAGAAAACATCGAGCGCACCATGCGCAGCGCCGATGGCATCGCAGGCGAGTTTGTCATCGTTGATTCCGGCTCGAAGGACCGGACGCTGGAAATCGCGCGGCAGTTTGGGCCCAAGGTGCGGGCGTTTTCGGAGGAGTGGAAGGGCTTCACGCGCCAGAAAAATTCTTCCATCGCCAAGTGCAGCGGCCAGTGGGTGCTGAGCCTCGACGCCGATGAAGAGCTCAGCGCGGCACTGCGCACGGAAATTTCTTCGCTGATGGCAGCCACTCCCGGCGAAATGGGAGACGCAAGGCCGAAGGTCGTGGCCAGCGTGCCGCGCAAGAATCTGTTCCTGGGTCGCTGGATCCGCCATGGCGGCGGCTGGCCGGACCGAAAATACCGGCTGTTCGAGCGGGGGGCGGCGCAGTTTGGCGAACGCGCCGTGCATGAAGACATCAAAGTCGATCCCGCCGACCAGAGCCTTCGCGTAGTCGAGCTGCAGGGCGCGCTCATCCACCACGCGTACCCCACCCTGACGATCTTCATTGAACACATGAACCGCTACTCCAGCCTGGGCGCCGATATCCTGGTCGCAAAGCGGACGCGCGGCTTCAGCTTCTTCAGCATCGTCGTCCAGCCGGCGGTCCGCTTTGTTTACAACTACGCGCTGCGCGGCGGATTCCTCGACGGACGCGAGGGCCTGCTGTTTCATCTTTATCATTCGGTTTACATGAGCTGGAAATACGCGAAGGCGTGGGAGCGCTCGCGAAGACTGAGATCCTGACGGCGCTTTGACGCGCATTGCCGCCGGATTCGATTGCAGTTTTGCCGGCTAACTTCTAACGTGGAGCTCGGTGAGGTTCCTTCGCCAGCTTCTGCGCCGAACGCCGTTCTACCCGATCTACAAGCGGCTCGGCCACTATCCCGATTACCTGTACTGGAGGCTGCGCGGCCGGCCGCCACGCCCGCCGCATCTGGCTAAACAGCGGCTGGTGAAGCACTACGCGCGCCAACGCGGCCTGCGAGTGCTGGTTGAAACCGGCACATATTACGGCGAGATGATCGCGGCCACCAGGAGCACGTTCGCTGAAATTTTCAGCATCGAGTTCGATCCGAAGCTGGCCGCGGCTGCACGGCGGAAGTTTGCCGCGCTGCCCCACGTTCACGTGCTCGAAGGTTCCAGCGAGTCGCTGATTCCTGAAGTCCTGGCCGGCATCAGCCAGCCGGCGCTGTTCTGGCTTGACGCGGGTTATTGCGCGTGGAACGGAAATTTTGCCGATTCCACGCGCCTGCTGCGGGAACTCGACGCAATTTTGTCGCATCCCGTCGCCGGCCACGTCGTGCTGATTGATGACGTGGTCCCATTCAGCGGAGTTGACGGCACGCCTGATGTGAAGGAACTGCAGCGATATATCGTGCAGCGCTTCCCCGGACGAAGCGTGCAGGTTGATACAGGAATTCTAGTGATCAGGTATGGATGAACGTCCGCATTATTGCGGCGTGATGCGGCCCGCAGCGCTGCTGTGCATCGTGACTTTATCGCTCACTCGAAAGATGAACGAGCTTGGGTTCTTCAGCCCCCACGCGACATAAGGAATAACCAGCTCTGCGATGGCCGTGGCATTTTCGCCGTCGATGGTGATCTCGGCGGGAAAATCGATGGCGTGCGCCTGGCCGTGCAACATCATGCTGCCGTGAACCGTCACGGCCGATTTACCGGCGGGCGCAATGGCGCCTTCGATCCGTTCGAAGGTCAGCGTGACCTGGGGATATTTTTCGGTTTCGAGGATCTCGCGCTTCATGCGGCGGTCACGCGCATCGTTGCCGCTCGCGCCGCTCGTGGCCTCGACCACCAGAGTGCCGGAAGCCGCGCCGGTTGCGACGTTGAACGTCACCGCGCCTTGCTGGAAATGAAATGTGCCGTGAACCGTGTGGAAGTTGCCGCTCAACGTGAACTCAACCGTGCTGGCAGCGGGATCGAGCGTGAAGGTTCGCTCCTGCGCGCCGGCTGCGGCGCACATCGCAACCACGGCAAGAAGCCATCGGCAGGCAGTTTTCATCGGTATGCAACGATTGCGGCCTGAGCAGCCGAAGCCGGCCTGGCCACCAGTGACGCCGGCCAGGGCGAGGTGTGAAGCCGGAGCAGTTGTTCGAAGACAAACGGCCGCGCACTGAACAGCGAAAGCATGGCCGAGCGCAGATGCGGATGGCGGCCCATCGAGAGCATCAGGCGTTCCATGACGGCGGGCACTCGCATCAGCTTGCGATGGCTGGCGCAGTAGCGGCCCAGGTCGCCATGGGCGAGCGCTTCACCAAGAGCGAGCGCCTGCAAAAATGCTACTGCCATGCCCTGCCCGGTGATGGCATCAAGCGAACCGGAAGCCTCGCCGACTAACGCCACGTTGCCGCGCGCTACCGAAGGCAGCCGGCGCGAGCAGGTGATGGCACCACGAGGCGCTCCCAAAGGACTTGCGTTCTGCAACCGCAGGCGCAGTTCAGGAAAGGCCGCCATTGCCTCGGCTGCCGAACAGTGCCGCCGTGGCGACAAGAAAGCGACACACACCTGATCGCCCGCCACCGGCGTGACGTAGGCTTCACCCGCCTTGCTCCAATACACTTCCACGACCTCGCCCCAGGGCGCGGCCTGAAAATGCTGGCGCAGGCCAAACCTCTGCCCGCGGCAGCCGCCACGCTCAAGTCCAGACCACTTGCGCACTGCTGAATTATTGCCGTCAGCGCCGATGATCCAGCGGGCTGACACGCGCCGGCCGTCGAGCAAAACTTGCGGTCCGGCGAGGCTGACGCGCGCGCCCCAGCACAACTCGACGCCGGCTTCCTCGGCGCGCTCGGTTAATGCGCCATGCAACACCGGGCGGCGAACCCCCTGCCCGGCGCCCGATGCGAAATGCGCCGTAGCCTGGCGATGGGAGGCAATGAAGCGGATCCCGCGGAAGCGCACGTTTTCGCGGGCATGGAGCGCCACGCCCAGGCGCTCTAACGCCGAAACTGCCTCGGGCATGAGACCTTCGCCGCAGGCTTTATCAATGGGCGGGCGAGCGTGGTCAGCCAGCATGACGGCAAAGCCACGCTGCCGCGCGGCAATGGCCGCAGCCAGCCCTGCGGGCCCTCCGCCTACCACCAACACGTCTGTCGTAATGCTGCTCACTTCAACTCACCAACGCAATAAAACCAGTTCGGAACAGAAACCGGGACCCATGGCCGCCAGCATGCTGTAAGTTCCGGGCGCGCCGCGCCGCCGGGCCAGGAAATCCTGCAGCACCAGCAGCACCGAGGCTGACGACAAATTGCCGACGCTGCGCAGAGACTCCCACGATGCCGCCAGGGCCTCGCGCGGCAGGTGGAGCGCGCTCTGCACTGCGTCCAGAACTTTTGGACCGCCCGTGTGAACGATCCAGCTTGCGATATCGGAGCGCGCCATTCCCCGCTCACCTAAGAACTCATCGACATCCGCGCGCAGATGCTCGGTGATGACGTTGGGCACATCGGGCGAGAGCACAATGCGGAATCCGCGCTCTGAAACGTCCCAGCCCATCACGTCTTCGGAGTCAGGATAGAAAACGGATTTGGTGGCCACCACCTCCGGCCCCGGGAAGCGGGTTTCGCTGCCGGCAATCACGACCGCGGCGGCCCCATCGCCGAAAAGGCCGCTGGAAATCAGGTTGGCAACCGAAACGTCGTCGCGCTGCCAGGTGAGCGAGCACAGCTCGACCGAAAGCAGGACGGCAACTTCATCGGGGAAGGCGCGAACGTAATCGGCGGCGCGCGCAATTCCGGCCGCCCCGGCCACACAGCCCAGACCAAAAATCGGCAGCCGCTTGATGCTCGGCTGCAGCTTCATGCGATTGACCAGGCGCGCATCAACGGAGGGGCTGCAGATGCCGGTCACTGACGTGAAAAACAACGCATCAATCTCATCGGGCTCGATGCCCGCGGGCGTAATGGCGCGGCAAATTGCGTCTTCGCCAATCTCCTGCGCCGTCTCGATCCAAGCGTTGTTGTTCTTGCCGAAGGTATCGACCGCGGGGTAGGCCTCGAGCGGCAATGCCATGTAGCGAAAATCGACGCCGCAGCGGGAATGCAGCCGGCGCAGGACCTCGGGGTTATCGAGCTTTTCGCGCCAGATGTCCTGGAGTGCCGCAGTGATGGCGGCCTGGCGGTAGCGATGTTGGGGGAAAGCGCTGCCTGCGCCGGCTATTCTCATCTAAACCTGGCAATCTGCGGGATGCTGTTGTGAACCCCGCGTTTTCCGTTAAGTTGCGTTGTAACCCACCGAAGACCGAGGGTTACTGAATGGCCCTTAGTTCCTTGCCGTAGAGCGGATTCTGCGGAAACTGCTGCGCCAATTCGCTGAGCAGCTCACGCGCCGAGGGCTTGTCGTTATCGCGCAGCGCCGCTACCGCCAGCAACAAGCGGGCGAAGGGGCGCAGGTAATGGCCTTTTTCAGCCGTAAGGCGCAGGCGGTCAATACCGGTGCTGCGGTCGGTTTGGGCGCCGCCCATGCGCAACATCCAGCGCAGAGGCGCCGGCTTCAGGCTGAGCAAGTAATTTTCAACTCCAACCGCCAGGTAGGCGTCATATCGCGCCGGATCGAGGGCCAGCAACCGCTCGGCCAGCTCTCGCGCCTGCTTCATGTTTGAAAGCCCCTGCAGCTGGCGCTTTTCAATCAGCGCTACATAATCGCCGCGCAGGCCAAGCGCCAGCACGGAGGCGAACATGGCCTGGGCGTCGTTCGGGTTGCGGCTGAGCGCCTGGGATGCAAGCTGCGAGCCGCGATCGAGCGAGGCAAAAAATTTCTGGCGGAGGGCTGGATCGGGCGCCAGGCGATTCTTGGTCTCAAAGCTCTTATCGTTAGTGAAAAACTCGACTTCAAGAATGTGCAGGCGATTGAACTCCGCAAACAAGTACGCGGCGGCATCGGCTACCGGGCAGAGCGGGTCGGCGGGATGGGAGCTCTGCCAGCCGGCAAGCTCGCGATGCGCGGCATCGAATTCGAGGTTATACATATCGCGAAAAGCCGCGTCCATGGCTGAGTTGCCGAGCCCGTCGGCGGCCGCGAGCGGCGCCGAGAACAACACCAGGAAGGCCAGGATGCGCAACCGCATCAAACATTCACCGCGCGGCGTGCCAGTGAGAGTGCGTCTGACCAGAAGGCCGACGAAGTGTGAACGTCTCGTAAAACCGCCGCAACCGCCAGAACAAATTCATCGATCTGGGCTTGTGTAATCACCAGCGGCGGTGCGGCCTTCAGCACCATGAAGTTGTTGCCGCAGATTTGCGTAAGCATGCCGTGGTCGCGCAGCAGGCGGCGAACAATCATCTGGCCGAACATGCCGCCGTGAACCCGGCGAAAGGCTTCATACGGCACGCGCAGGCGAATCGAGCCCGGCGCACGGAACCGGATGCCGCACATCAACCCCATGCCGTGTACGCCTTCGACCATTTCGAGGTCGGCAAGTGCGTGCGCCAGTTGTTCACGCAGGTATTCGCCCAGCACCTGAGCGCGCTCGGCGAGATTTTCACGATCGAGCACTTCGAGCGTGGCCAGGCCAGCGCGCATGGCCAGCGAGTTCTCGCTATAGGTGGAGGTGTGAATGATGGCGCGCTTCAGCGAATCGTAAACCGATTCGTACACTTCATCGGTCATCAGCACGGCGGCCACGGGCACCAGGCCGCCACTGAGCGCCTTGGCCAGCACAATCATGTCAGGATCAACGCCGAAATGCTGCGCAGCCAGGAACTTGCCGGTGCGGCCGAGGCCGGTTTGAACTTCATCAAGCACAAACAGCGTGCCGTAGCGGCGGCACAACGCCTGCGCGTCACGCAGATAATTCGCGTGCGGCAGCCGAATGCCGGCTTCGCCCTGGATGGGCTCCACGATGAAGGCTGCGTGCTTGCGCGTCTTGAGCTCGCGTTCGAGCGCAGCAACGTCGTTGAATGGAAGTTCTTTCGTGCCGCTCAGCAACGGGCCAAATCCCTGTTTCCAGAAGCTGTCGCCCATCAGCGAAAGAGCGCCGCAGGTCAGGCCGTGGAAGGCGCCCGCGCAATAAAGAAGGCCTTCCCTGCGGGTGCGCGCGCGCGCGAATTTGATGACAGCTTCAACGCCCTCACTGCCTGAGCTGCAGAAAAACACCTTGTTCACTTGCCCGCCGGCGCGGCGGCAGAGCTCAGCCGCAAGCGTGCCCGCAAGCTCGGGAACATGGCTCTGCAGCATGGCTGGGCCGCTGCTCTGCAGTTCGGCCTGGAGCGCCTGGATAATGTGAGGGTGGTTGTGGCCGGTATTGTGAACGCAATATCCGGAGAGAAAATCGAGGAGGCGCCGGCCGCCCGCGGTGAACAGCTCTGCTCCCTGGCAGCGGACGTAACGCTCGTTCATCTGCAACAGGTCAAGCAGCCGCACCCATTGCGGATTTACGTGCGCAGCGTAGTCGCTGTTCGGCGACGGAGATTCCGTTACGTCGGCATCCAGAACGGGCGAACTTGGGCTGGGAAACGTCATTCAGGTTTTAACCCGCGCAGGCGCAAAAAGCTGCGTTGTTACAAGTGTAGTGCGTCCAGCGCCGGCAGATCAGGAATTTGCCCTGCTCTCACGCTTGCTTCTATAGTCGAACGGCACGGGCTACGAAATGTCACCCACTCGCCGCGAATTTGTAAAGAATTCAGCCCTGGCCGGGGCTGCTGCCGCCGCCATCGCCTCTGCCCCGGCGACGTTTGCCGCACCTGCAGCCACGGAACTTGACGAACTCACGGTGGCGGAGCTGGCGGCCGGACTGGTTGCCGGCCGTTTCACCTGCCGCGGCCTGGCGCAGCATTATCTTGACCGCATTGCCGGCCTCGATAAGAGCGGGCCAGGGCTGAATTCGGTCATCGAGCTGAACCCTGACGCGCCGGCAATCGCTGACGCGCTCGACTCAGAGCTGAAGGCGAAAGGACGTCGCGGGCCGCTTCACGGCGTGCCGCTGCTCATCAAGGACAACATCGCCACCCGCGATCGCATGCAAACCACGGCCGGCTCGCTGGCATTAGTGGGCAGCGTTCCGCCGCGCGACGCGTTCATCGTTCAGCAACTGCGAAAGGCCGGAGCCGTGATTCTCGGCAAAACGAACCTGAGCGAGTGGGCCAATATTCGTTCCGCGCATTCCACCAGCGGGTGGAGCGGGCGCGGCGGCCTGACCCGGCATCCGTATGCGCTCGATCGCAACCCCAGCGGTTCCAGCTCAGGCTCGGCGGTGGCGGCGTCTTCGAATTTGTGCGCCGTGGCAGTCGGCACCGAAACCGATGGCTCAGTCATCAGCCCGTCTGCGATGTGCGGCCTGGTCGGCATCAAGCCGACCGTTGGTCTGGTCAGCCGCAGCGGAATCGTGCCGATCGCGCACAGCCAGGACACGGCCGGCCCCATGTGCCGCAGCGTTGGCGATGCGGCCGCGCTGCTCAGCGCGATGGCCGGCCTCGATGCTGCTGATGTCGCCACTGCCGCCCAGCGACGAGCGCCCGATTACACAAAGTTCCTGGACGAGAACGGCTTACGCGGTGCGCGCCTGGGCGTGGTGCGCAAGTACTTCGGCTTCAACGATGCAGTGGACCGCATCGCCGAAGCTGCGCTGGCAGCCATGAAGCGCGCGGGCGCTGAGATCATCGATCCTGCCGACATTCCGACCATCGGCAAATGGGACGAAACCGAGCTGCTGGTGCTGCTCTATGAATTGAAGGCCGATCTGAATAAATACCTGGCGGAGCTTGGGCCGGGTGCGCCGGTAAAGTCGTTGAAGGACATTATTGAGTTCAACAATCAGCATGCTGCCGAAGAGATGCCCTACTTCGGCCAGGACCAGTTCATCAAAGCAGAAGCCAAAGGCCCGCTTACCACCAAAGAATATGTCGATGCGCTCGCGGCCAACCATCGCCTAACCCGCCGTGAAGGCATTGATTTGGTCATGGACAAATTCAGGCTTGACGCGCTGGTGGCGCCCTCTGACAGCCCAGCGTGGCTGACCGACCTGGTCGATGGCGACCACCAGATTGCCAACAACACCAGCGCCGCAGCCGTTGCCGGCTATCCACACATCACGGTTCCGGCCGGGCTGGTTCGTGGATTGCCGATTGGAATGTCATTTTTCGGCCGCGCGTGGAGCGAGCCGGTGCTGCTGAAGCTTGCGTACTCATTCGAGCAGGCGACGAAGGCGCGCAGGCCGCCGCAATTCTTGCCAACCGCCGATCTGCACGCATGAAGTGACCGCACCCTCACGCGGTGTTCATTGCCGCACACTTTTTTCAGAGTCGAACACTGCACCAAGTGAGTGGTGCGCAGAACTGCGCGAATCCAGCGGGGAATCGCGCTACTGCGCTTTGGAATTATGCGTGCTCCGCAGCAGGGCAAGCGGAGCTATAGCTGAAGAGGTGGTGCGATGCACAATCAGGCTCGCAGCGCGTTGTTGTCGTTTCCCGCCGACCTGGTGCAGGCAGTTCGGAACCTGCGCAAGTCGCGAAGCTTTGCC
>JAJPJZ010000081.1 GCA_021323935.1 Terriglobia bacterium
CCGGGCTGGGTTTGTTGCATTTGCCCGGGCTGGGTTTGTTGCATCTGGCCGGGCTGCGTCTGCTGCATTTGGCCAGGCTGCGTAGGCTGGGTTTGGCCGGGCTGGCCCTGCTGCATTTGTCCCGGTTGGGCGGGCTGCATTTGCCCGGGCTGAGTCTGTTGCGGAGGCTGAGTGCCCTGCTGCGTGCCCTGGGTCTGGCTTTGGGTGCCGGCCTGCGAACCCATGGAACCTGAACTGGTTCCGCTGCTTTGTTGCTGCTGCTCGCTCCCCGAACTTGAGGACTGCGCGGCCTGCTGTCCATAGGCGGCTACGGCGGCAAGCAACACGGCTGATAAAAACGCCTTCTTCATTCCGAGCTCCTTACACCGTACCAACACGGTTGGAACGGCGTTCTCCCGACCAATCTTGAACATATTGCTGATGGAAAGGGCCCTACGTCTTCGTTCGAGCGCGGCCTCACCGCGACGAAACAGCTCCTGCGCCAGTTCGTGCCGGACTTGCGCGATACTGCGCGCGGTGGCATGGGCAAACAGGCAAGGCTGCGATTATAAAAACCACGTTCACCAATGGCAAGCATCGACTGCGCGCCGGCAGTGCCGAGGCCGATATTCCACTGCGCCAGGCCGTCACCCGGTAAGATGCCCGCAGCAGTTTGCATGGATGCAACTTTGGCGCGCTTTGACGCGCAAGCTCAGCAGGCCCAGCGCAGCAGGGTGGCGCCGACGGTGAAACCCGCCCCGACCGCCGCCAGCAGGCACAGATCTCCCTTCTTGAGCCGGCCTTGCTCGCGCGCAGTGTGCATGGCCAGCGGAATTGTGCCTGCCGTGGTGTTGCCGTAGCGATCGATATTGATGATGATGCGGTCGGCCGGCATCTTCAGCCGGTCGGCGGTCGCATTGATGATGCGCTTGTTGGCCTGGTGGGGCAGGAAGCAATTTACGTCGGCGCCGGTGAAGCCGTTGCGTTCAAGGATGCGCTCGCTCGATTCCGCCATCTTGCGTACCGCGTACTTGAAGACCGCCTGCCCGTCCTGGTGGACGTAGTGCATCTTGGCTTCAACCGTCTGGTGGGTTGCCGGGTTCAGGCTGCCTCCGGCAGGCATGTTGAGCGCGCAGCCGCCGGAGCCATCGACTTCGTGGATGAAATCGAGTAATCCGAGGCCCTGCTGTTCTTCTTCCGGCGTGCAGGGCTCGAGCAATACCGCGCCCGCTCCGTCGCCGAAGATGACGCAGGTGGCGCGATCGGTGTAATCAATGATGGACGACATGACGTCGGCGCCGACGACCAGCACGCGATCATGCGCGCCGCTTTGCACCAGTTGAGCTCCGATCTGCAGCGAATAGACGAAGCCGGAGCAGGCGGCGGAAACGTCGAAGCCCCAGGCGCCCTTGGCCCCCAGCTTGTCCTGCAGCAGGCAGGCGGTGGAGGGAAAAAACATATCAGGCGTGACGGTGCCGACGATGATGGCTTGAATGTCGGTAGGCGCAAGGCCGCGCTCGGCCAGCGCCGCTTGCGCGGCTTTCAATGCGAGGTCAGAAGTGGCGACGCCCTTCTCGACAATGTGGCGCTCGCGAATGCCGGTGCGCTCCAGGATCCAGGTGTCGGTGGTTTCGACCATCTTTTCGAGATCAGCATTAGTGAGCAGGCGCGGCGGGACGTAGGTTCCGAGGGCGGTGATCTTGGCGCGGCGGACCGGACGCTGTTGTGGCAACGAGATCTCCGAAAGAAAATCGACGAACTTCGGATTCTAGCTGAACGAGTGGAGCGCTGAATAGCGGCGGCGTAACTGCTGAGTCCGCCGGCGCAGATGGATGGGTGATTGCCGCGAGATGCAGATGAAGCAAAAAAGTCAGATATCGGGAAACCCGCTGCACACGCACGAGCCCGTTACCGTTGCTTCCTTCCGGACCTGGCGGGGTTGGCGGGATTGCGTTGCGCGGAGCCCGATACCTGACCCGTTTGATTTTATCATCGTAAATCTTGGCGGCGGCGCCTGGCCGGGACCCCCGCGAAAGTCCGCCATGCGGGCCGCTCGGCGCCCGCACGGGTGAAAAGGCCGCTGTGCTAGCATCTGCTCAATGAGCATTCATCCGTCACGACTCGTGAAACTAATGGCAGTGATAGCGCTGGCGCCGGCAGCTTGCCTCGGCGCGGCTGGGCAGCAAAGCGCAGCCAAGCCGGCGACAAAAGCAGGCATGGCTGCGAGCTCGCAGTCCGCTTCTAAACCGGCGTCGCAATCAGCGGCGCAAACCGGGAACCAGGGTGCGGCGAGCCCTGCCGCACCGGCCGCGCCCGCCGATCCCGGCGAGAGCCTGCCGCCCGATACACCCGTCATCACGCTGAGCAATCTTTGCGCCACGCCAACCGCCGGCGAATGCAAGACGGTGATCACGAAGGGCGAATTTGAAAAATTGGTGACGGCCGGCAGCACGCAGACCACGGTTGCGCCTTCGGTCAGAGCGCGCATCGTGCAGCCGTTCGCGCAGGTCGTGGTGCTCGATGCTGACGCCGAAAAGCAGGGCCTCGACAAGCAGCCTGAAGTGGAGAACATGCTGAAAGTGGCGCGGATGCGGGCGCTCTCGCAGGTGCTGCAACAGCGGCTGGTGAAGGAAGCGCAGCAGGTCACGCCCGAGCAGGTAAGCGAATACTACAAGCAGCACCAGGACGATTACACGGAAGCCAAGATTGAGCGCCTGTTTATTCCAAAGATTGCTGCCGGCCAGAACATCGACCAGGCCAAGGCCAAGGCCATTGCCGAACGCCTGCAGAAGGAAGCTGCCGGAAGCAAGAGCCTGGACGAACTGGAGAAGCAGGCCTACACGGAGCTCGGGCTGGCGCAGCAAACGCCGCCTTCAACGGACATGGGCGTGCGCCGCAAGAGCCAGCTTCCGCCCTCGCAGCAGGAGCCGGTGTTTGCGTTGAGCGCCGGCCAGGTCAGCAATGTGATTGACGATCCCAATGCGTTCTACGTGTACAAAGTGGATTCCAAGACCACGGTACCGGAAGCCAACGTGAGCGCCGAGATTAAGAGCGCAGTGGCGCAGAAGAGATACGCTGACGAGCTGAAGAGCATCTTCAGCTCGGTTGATGCCACGCTCAATCCGGACTACTTCGGCGGGATGAAAACCATCGATTGGAACGCCGGCGCGGAAGGCGAGCGGCCAGCGCCGCAGCGCGTGCCCGGCCGAGGCGCATCGCCCACGCCGCCAACCAGCCAGCCGTGATCGAGAGGCAATGAACCTGAACGAGGCAGCTCCCGACGCGCGACCCGCAGTGGTCGTAACCGGGGCTGCCGGCAACCTGGGCCGCCGCTTACTGCCACAACTCACCGGCTTCCGCGCCATCGGAGTTGACCTGCACCCACCCGAGGACGCCTGGCCCGGGGGCTTCCACACCATCGACCTGGGGCTTGAAAGCTCGTTTCGGCAGATGCTGGAGTTGCTCCGCGCCAGCCGGCCGATAGCCGTAGTCCACCTGGCGTTTGTGGTGGACCAGGTCAGGAGCGGAGTCCTGGATGAAGATCGCATGTGGCGGATCAACGTCGCAGGCACGGCGCGCGTGGCCGAGGCAATCGCGGTGCTTAACAGCCAGTCACGCGAAGGGCCGGTGGTGCAGAAATTCATATTTCCCAGCAGCGTCTCGGCCTACGGCCCGGCGCTCGCCGGCGCGGTAAAAGAAGACTGCCCTTTGGCGGCGCATACGCTGCCCTATGCAGTGCACAAGCGCGAAGCCGACCTTGTGGTGCAGGAACGTTCGGCGACGCTCGGCGAGTGCAGCACGTATCTTTTGCGGCCGCACATTTTTGCCGGCCCCACGGTCAGCAATTACATTCTGGATTCGATCCGGGGCACTCCCACCGGAACGAGCAAGCGTGCCGCCAAGTGGCGCCAGCGCAGCAAGCGGCTGCCCATTCTGCTGCCGCGCGGGCAGCGCTACCTGCATAACCGGCTGCAATTCGTGCAGGTCGATGACATGGCGCGGCTGCTGGCGCAGATCCTGCGGCGCAACGCGCGCGATCCCGAGCTCACGATATTGAACGTTGCCGGCAAGGGAGCGCCGCTGACGGTCGAAGAGGCGGCGCAAATCGGCGGCGCGAAGATCAGGCAGGTTCCCACGCGTATGCTGTGCCGCGCGCTGCTGCGCCTGGCGTGGAGGCGCAAGCTCTCGGCGTTTCCGCCGGACGCCTTTCCATACCTGACCGGCTCACAAGTGATGGATACGGCGCGGCTGCGCGAATTCCTGCGAGGCAGCTACGACGACATCATCCGCTTCAGCAGCGCTGAGGCCTTGCGTTCGAGCTTCGCTGCCGCAGAGGGAACGTCGAGCGCAGGTTGACTTAGGGCTGCTGGGGGACGGCGGCATCTTCTCCATACACAGCCGCCAGAATGCGATCAGCGCCGGCGGCGATGAGCGCCTCGGCTGCGGCATAGCCCAGCGGAGCCGGTTCACAACCGATCTCCGCATGGCGCAGCAGCTCGGCGCCATCCGGCCGCGCAACCACAACGCTAAGCACCAGGTCCTCGGCTGCCGGCGCGGTAAACGTGGCGTAGGCGCCTATCGGAACCTGGCAGCCTCCGCCCAGGCGCTCGAGAGCGGCGCGCTCGGCCGTGACCGCGACGCGGCTGCGAAGGTCATCGAGAGGTTTAGCCGCGTCCAGCGTGGCAGCGTCGTCTTCGCAAACCTCGATAGCCAGCGCTCCCTGCCCTGCGGCCGGGCACATCTGCTCGACGGGAAAAATATAGGCGTAGGTGGCAGAAAGGTGCAGGCGATCCACGCCGGCCGCCGAGAGCACGATAGCGTCAAGCTCTCCTGATTGCAGCTTGCGCAACCGGGTTTCTACGTTGCCGCGCAGCGGAATTACCTCGAGATCGGCGCGCCAAGCTTTGAGCTGCGCCTGGCGGCGAAGGCTGCTGGTGCCGACGCGAGCGCCCTCGGGCAAGAGCGCAGGGGCGGCAAAGCGGAAGGACAGAAAGACGTCGCGAGGATCATCTCGCTTTGTGATGGCGGCCAGCGTAAAGCCGGGCGGCAGCGTGGTGGGAAGGTCTTTTAGGCTGTGGACGGCGAGATCGATTGATCTGGCTGCGAGCGCTTCTTCAATCTCCTTGGTGAACATTCCCTTGGTGCCGACGCGCGCCAGCGGAACATCCTGGACTTTATCGCCGGTGGTCTTGATGACGTGGATTTCGCTGTCGTGACCGAGGCCGCGCAGGAGGTCAGCCACCCGGCGCGCCTGCCACAAGGCAAGCTGCGAGCCGCGGCTGCCGATGCGGAGCTTTGCCATTACGACGAGCCGGCCGACTTGGCCTTGCGCGCCGCCGCATCATCAGCTTCGAGGTTGAAGATGCGCTTGATGAGGTCCACAGCGGCGGCAGCGCCCGGATCGTCAGCCTGCTGTGCCGCGGTTTTCAAGGTTGAAATCGGCGTATGCAGGACCTTGTTGACGATGCCGCGGGTCAAAGCATCAACGGCCGCCTGCTGCTCGGCCGTAAGTGACGCGAGCTTGCCGCGCATGCGTTCGAGCTCGGCGCGCCGAATCGATTCCAGGTGCTCCTGGAGCGAGACGATGGTGGGAACCGCGTGCTCGATGCTGCGCCGGGAGACGAATTTTTCAACTTCGGCGTGGATGATGGCTTCGGCGCGTTCGGCCTCGCGGCGGCGATCGGCAACGTGAGTGGCAACCACCGATTGCAGATCGTCAATGTCGTAAACGAAGATGCCATCCAGTTTTCCGAGCGCCGGGTCGGCATCGCGCGGCACCGCGATATCGATAAAAAACATGGGGCGGTTCTTGCGCCTGTCCATGAACCTTTCGCCGTGCTCCCGGCGAAAAATGGGCTGCGATGAACCGGTCGAGGTGATGATGACATCCGCCTGCGAAGCATGATCGTACAAGCTCTCGAACGCGATTACCTCGCCATTGAAAGCTTCTGCCAGGCGGCGGGCGTGTTCGGGCGTGCGGTTGGCGACGAGAATGCGCGCGGCGCCATTGGCCACCAGGTGGCGCGCGGCCAACTCACTCATTTTGCCGGCGCCCACCAGGCACACACACTTGTTCTCAAGCGAGCCGAAGATCTTTTTAGCAAGCTCGACGGCCACAGATGCAACCGACACTGCCGAGCTGCCGATCGCCGTTTCGCTGCGGACGCGCTTGGCGACGTTGAACGCGGAGGTGACAAGCGCGTCAAGGTCGGAATGCAGCGCGCCGACTTCCCGCGCGGCGGCATAGGCCTGCTTCACCTGGCCGAGGATTTGCGGCTCGCCCACCACCATGGAATCAAGACTTGCGGCCACGCGAAACAGGTGCCGAACCGCATCCTTGCCGTGATGGCGGTAAAGGCAGCGCTGGTAATCGGCTTCGCCCACGTTGAAGCGCTGCTGCATGAAGGGGCGCAGATCGGCGCTGCCATTGCGGGTCCGCACCAGCAATTCCACCCGATTGCAGGTGGAGAGAATCATGGCCTCTTCCACGCCGGGTTCAAGCGCCAGGGCGCGCGTGGCCTCGCCGAGATGCTGCGCGGGAATGGCGAAGCGCTCACGCAGCTCAACCGGCGCCGAATTGTGGCTCACGCCCCAGAGCGCAAAGGTCATCGGGTGAACCTGTGAATGCTGCTGACGTTGTTGGCGGTCCAGGCCGCAATGGCGGTGACGAAAGCCGCAGAGGCAAGAAGGGCGGCGCGCCGGCCGCGCCAGCCCGCGCTCCAGCGGGTATAGAGCAGCACAATGTAAACCGCCCACATGAGCAGCGAGAGCAAAATCTTGGGATCGCGCATGAAGGCCGCGCCGAACTCAGACTGGGCCAGCACCACGCCGGTGAGCAGGCCGAGCGTCATGATGGGAAAGCCCAGCAGCAGAGAGCGGTATCCGATCTGGTCGATCACGTCGAGCGCGGGCAGGCGTGAGATGGCCAGGCGCGACTTCGACTTGAGCCCCCGCTCCTGCAGCAGGTAAAGCACGCATGCGGCCAGCGAGAACAGCAGCGCCGCATATCCCGCCAGGATCAGCGTGATGTGCACCGCAATCCAAGGCTTGCGCAGCATGGGCGAGGTAAAGACGATTGGGTTCTTGCCGAGCGCGGCGGCAAAGGTCAGCAGGAAAACCGCGGGAAAAATCAGCATGCCCGGGGTCACGGTGCGGTAACGGGCAAAGACCAGGGCGAAACCGAACATCAGCATGAAGGCCAGCAGCGACTCCAGGTCGTGAATGCTGGAAACCCAACTGCCTTGCTGGTGAGCGAACTCGGCCAGCGAGACAAAATGGAAGATCATGCCGAGCTGAACCGCAGGCGCGGTAAAGCGAGTGATCCAACGGCTGCGCCGGCCCAGGGCAGCCACGGAATACACCAGCCCGATTGAATAAAGCCCGAGCGCGACGCGTAACCATACAACTGGCATAGTCAAAGCAGGCAAATCTGGCGCTGGGTGTTTGGCCCAGATTGTCTGAAAGCCCGATTATACGGCCATTTGGCGGGCCCGCCACATGGGGAAATCGCCTGAAGTGCTGAATTGGTGAATGAATGCCGGCGCCGGAACCGCACGGACCTCAGCCGGCGGAGTTTACGCCACGCCCAGCTCGGCGAGCAGCTCTTCCAGCAGCTCCTCAGTGATGCTGAAGTGGCGCAGGTTCTGGCGCAGGTCGGCCGAGCCCAAATCGTCAAAGCCGCGCAGCAGGCGCATTTTTGCCGCGGCATAGCGTTCAGGCTCGCTCAGCGTGCGGCCATGGCGCGCTGCCCACGTGCGCAACGCCTTCGCCGGCAACAGCACAGTGAATGCGAACGTGGCGTGGCGGTCGCGCGTGACGTCGAAGATAAACTCAGTGGCGGCCTCGCCGCCCTCGGCCGGCGCGGTGGGCGCCTGGCGCTGCCCCACAAAGTAATACTGATAAACGTAGCCGCTCGATGCGGTGTAGGTCTTGATGCGGCGCAGCGGCGGCGAACTCACGCCTAAAGTGTACTGCTAGGGAGGGGTGGAAGAGTTCGCGGGCGAAACTACGCGGCCGTAGTCGGAAGCGCGGCCCAGCCGATCAAACATCTCCCAGGCGGCTCGCGCGATTTTTGCGATGGCATCTTCGCCGTCTTTTTCGCGCCGCAGGTAGGTGGTCATCACGCTGAGTACGAACGGGTGGTTCTGCGCGTAGATGATGCCGGAATCGTTGCGCACGGCTTCGAGTTCGCCGGGTTTATCGGCGGCGCGGACATAGTCAGGCAGGCCGCGGCGGAAGGCGGAATCCTTGTGCGTGCTCAGCATCTGCAGCAAGTCATCGCTGGCCTGCCGGTTGAGCAGTTTGCCGCGGTATATAGCTTCCAGCAACTGCATGAGCTCACGGGGCGAGGCGACATTCTCGCGTCCTTGTTTCGCGGCATTGATGTCCATCATCTTGCGGCGGAGCCGGGTGGCGTGCAGCCCCAGGGAATCGAGCATGGCGTTTACGTTCTGCATTCCGACGCGGTCGATCAGGACGTTGGTGGCGCTGT
Organism: Terriglobia bacterium; assembly: GCA_021323935.1. Lineage (GTDB taxonomy): Bacteria > Acidobacteriota > Terriglobia > Terriglobales > Acidobacteriaceae > JAFAIN01. Next base: position 8,471 of record JAJPJZ010000081.1, read on the forward strand.
TGTCGCTCACCGCAACCACCATGGTGGCAAGGTCGCGGTTGCTGATTCGCGTCACTCCCGGCGTGAGGCCGCCCATGATGTCGGAATCGGGAACGAGATCTTCTTGGCGGACGGTGTACAGGTCGCTGAGCTTCGCGCCTGAGCCGCTTTGGTCCTGGCGGTAGAGTTCGGCCAGCACGGCAATCTTGATGGAGCTGGCGGTGGGGTAAAGTTCGTCGGCATTCAGGAACAGTGTTTGCCCGCTGGTGAGGTCGAGCACGGCCACGCCGAGCACCCCGTCAAGCGAGCGATCAACCTCGTGGATGGTCTGCTCGAGTTTGCGCCAAAGCAGCTCGGGCTTTTGGCCGGCGTTGCCGCGGTCAGGCGCAGTCTGCGCGAGAGCACTCGATGCCAGGAACAGCGCGATCACCAGGACGCGAAGCATGGCGCGGATTATAACCGCGGGCGGCGCTCGCCACGCGGGCCAGGAGCAACCTCGGAAATCGCGGCGTCAGCCTGCGCTCGGGGCGAAAGCCGCGCGATCGCGTTACACGGGCGCGGCGCGAAGTCGCTTGGCAGCGTCTTCAGAGGTCACATCGCTGTAGTACGTCTCCTTGAAACGGTAGGAGCGCGAGCGGCCTTCAATGACCGGCATGATCTCGATGTGCCAGTGGTAGTCGTCATCGATGGTGGCCCAATACCCGAGCACCGCCTTGCTGAGCGTGTTAGGCGTGGTGTGGAGCACGATGTGGAAGCTTTCGGTGATGGAGCGGATGCGGAGGAGCGTGCGGCGGAACAGGGCGGCAAACTCACGCAGCCGGCCATCGCGGGTCACGATACCGCGCTCGAACGAAGCTTCGTGGGTGCGCGGCAGCAGCCAGGTTTCGTAGGGCACGCGCGGAGCATAAGGGCAGCA
>JAJPJZ010000188.1 GCA_021323935.1 Terriglobia bacterium
AACGCCTGGGGCCTGATGCAGGTGCTGCCCTCGACTGGAAGCAAGCTGGCGCACGAAATGAAAATCGGGCGCTTCAATTCCGATCAACTGCTGGTGCCGGCAACCAACCTGCAGCTTGGCACGCACTATTTCCGCGCGCTGGTGGACCGCTTCGGCGGCAAAGTGGAGTACGCGCTGGCGGCTTACAATGCCGGCCCGGAGCGCGTTGATGACTGGCTCGCCAGCGGCAGCTATCGCGATACCGCCGAGTTCGTGGAATCGATTCCGTTCACGCAGACGCGCGAATACGTGCAGGCGATCATGCGCAACGCCATGGTCTATCGCCAACTCTACGCGGCCGATGCCGGTCCGCGCAAAAGCGCCGCCACGTTTGCCAAAGCTGACGGCGACAGCAGGAATTAATCACGAACACGCGCGGCGACGGTCGCGCGCAAGACAAAAGCGCCAGGGTGACTGGCGCTTTTGCTTCTCCTGAAGAGCGAGAGTGCGGATCAAATTGTGTGCGGCGTGGCCGCCGTTCATCATCAGTGGCCGACGTCGTGCTTGACGGTATCTTTGGTGGTGTTCACCGCGGTGCTGATGCCGCTGCGGCCGCCAAAAGCATCCCAGAACACCGTGCCGCCGCCGCCAATCAGCATGCCGGAAACCAGGCCGGTGTTGCAGCCGCACAGCGTCCAGCCGGCGCCGCCGCCCAGCATGGTGTTGGAGCCGATGAAGGCCCACTCACGCCATCCCGCAGCCGTGCCGCGATGCGTCAGCAGGTACATGTCGCTGGCCAGTCCGCCACCGAGCATCAGTCCCTTGCCGTAGTTAGGAGCGCCGCCGCCCAGCAGGCGGCCCACACCCATGCCCAGCACCGCGCCACCGGCGGTTGCAAAGAACCAGCGATGAGCGCTGGGGTGGCGCAGGCCTTTCAAGTCTCTCGCGGGATCGATCTGTCCGTTATCACCCGCGAACGCAGGCGCGGCCACCGCTACTACCAGGAACAAGCTCAAGGCCACGCCAAGAAGTTTTTTCCCTCTCAGCATATGAACTCCGCGTGCAGAAATTTTCTTTGTTGGGTTTCCCCGTTGCTTGGTTTCGATTCAGCGGCGGGAGCGCGAGATGTCACGCATTAATGAGGAAACGCGCTCTGGATGCGGGTTTGAGCGCTGCTGCACGCCGGCAGCGCGGGCGCGAGCAGCACATTCAAGGCGCCACGCGCAGATGCCTTCAGGTTGATGACCAGCCGGGCGCGGCGATGAACGCCGGCTGGGGTGCGGAAGTTTACTGCGGAAAAGCGCGCGGATGAATCAGCGGCCGCCGACCAGTTCGTCTTCTGCCGGCTCTGTGCCCTTGCTGAACAGGATCTCGCCCACCAGCAGCAGCGCCCCGACCACGATGGCGCTATCGGCAAGGTTGAAGGCCGGCCAGTGGTAGCCGGAGACGGAAAAATCGAGGAAATCAACGACGCGGCCCATGGCGAGCCGGTCCCACAAATTGCCCAGCGCGCCGCCCAGGATCAGCGCCAGCCCGGCGGCAGTTGTGGTCATGGCATGGCTGTTCTTCCACAGCAGCGCGACCACGACCATCAGCGCCGCCAGCGAGAACATGATCAACACCGTCACCTTCCATTCGGAGGGCGAATCAGACCACAGGCCGAACGCGGCCCCGCGGTTCTGCACATGGGTGAGATGAAAAAAGCCCGGGATGATGCTGATGCTGTCGTGCAGCGCGATGCGGCTCGCAACCAGCCACTTGGTGAAGCGATCGACCGCCACGATCAGCACGGCGATAAGCAGATGATACCGACGAATCATGCCTTCCATTTAGACGTGCGACTTAAGCGTTAGATGCAGCGCTTCCCTGCTCCATCGCGGCCAGGGCGGCGCTGCAGCGCTCGCAAACCTTAGGATAAACCGGGTCTTCGCCGACGTGAACACTGTAATTCCAGCAGCGCTCGCACTTTTGGCCCTCAGCTTTAGAGACCGTTACACGCAATTCGCTGTTCTGCTCCAGGCGAACGCCTGAGACGATAAACAGCGCGCGCAAATCCTTCTCATACTGGCTGAGCACCCGGTAAGACGGGCCGGCAGCGCCGAGGGTTAGCGCCGCTTCGAGGCTGCCGCCCATCAGCCTGGAGTTGCGGGCTTCTTCAAGCGCCTTCAGCACCTCGCCGCGAATCCGCATCAGCTCCGCCCAGTCATTCTGTAGCTGGGCTGCAGCGGCCTCGTCGGCAACCCTGCCGGTAATCTCCTCGGCGCTGGGAAACAACGCAACGTGCACGCTGGCGGCGCGATTCGCCAGGCGCGGCAGGTACTGCCAGATTTCGTCGGCGGTAAAGCTCATCACCGGCGCCAGCAGCCGCACCAGCGCTTCGGCAATGCGCCACAACGCAGTCTGCGCCGAGCGCCGCGCCGGCCAGTAAGGCGCGAACGTATACAGGCGGTCCTTCAAAATGTCGAGGTACACGGCGCTCAGGTCAACCACGCAGAAGTTGTGCACCTCGTGCCAGACCTTGTGGAATTCAAACGCGGCATACCATTGCTCAGAGCGCGCGCTGAGCTCGGCGGTGCGCAGCAGCATGTAACGATCGAGCGGCTCCAGGTCATCGAACGGCACGCTGTCGCGCGCGGGATCGAAATCAAACAAATTGCCGAGCAGGAATTTGAACGTGTTGCGGATCTTGCGGTAATTATCGGCAATGCGCAGCATCAGGCGCTCCGAGCCCACCACGTCTTCGCGGAAATCAACTGACGCGACCCACAGGCGCACGATCTCGCCGCCCAGGCGGTTAGCGATGTCCACCGGATCGACGTCGTTGCCGCGCGATTTTGACATCGCCTGGCCCTGCTCATCGAGCGTCCAGCCGGGGGTGACCACGCCGCGATACGGGGCGCGATTGCGCGTTCCCACCGAGATCAACAACGATGACTGGAACCAGCCGCGGAACTGGTCGCTGCCTTCGAGATAAACGTCGCAGGGAAACGGCAAACCATCGTGCCCCAGCACCGAAGCAAAGCTGGAGCCGGATTCAAACCATACGTCGATGATGTCTTTTTCCTTGCGGAACTGGTGGCCGCCACAATGCGCGCAGCTTGTGCCCTGCGGCATGATCTGTTCCGGCTCCAGCTCGAACCAGGCATCGGCGCCGCGCCGGCGGAACAAATCGAGAATGGCCTCGCGTACCGCCGGCTGGTTCACCGGCTCATTGCATTTTTCGCAGAAGATGACGGCAATCGGCACGCCCCACACCCGCTGCCGCGAAATGCACCAGTCAGGGCGTGAAGCAATCATGTTGCCCATGCGCTCTTTGCCCCACGCGGGGTCCCACTTCACATTCTTAATTTCATCGAGCGTGCGCGCGCGCAGGGTTTCGCCCCCGCGGCCAACCGCACGCTCCATGCCGATGAACCACTGCTCGGTGGCGCGAAAGATCACCGGCTGGTGGCAGCGCCAGCAATGCGGATAGGAGTGCGTAATCTTCTCAACGTGCAGAAGCGCGTTGTGCGTGCGCAGAACTTCAACGATCGGCTCGTTCGCTTCGAAGACGGTCTTGCCTTCGTATTCACGCTGGCCGTGGCGCATGCGGCCGGCCGAATCGACGTTGCAGGTCTGCGGCAACCCGTACTTCTGGCCGGTGTAGAAATCATCGGCGCCGTGCGAGGGCGCCGTGTGCACCGCGCCCGTGCCCTGGTCCATGGTGACGTAGCCGGCCAGCACGCCCAGGATGGAGCGATCGAGAAACGGGTGCGCGAAGGTGGCGTACTCCATTTTGCGGCCGGCAAAGCGCGCCACAACTTGGGCTTCACCGAGGCGCGCCTTCTCTTTCACCTGCTCGGCCAGCTTTTCGGCCACGATGAAAACGTCATGGCCGGCGGCGAGCGCGACGTATTGCTCGTCGGGATGAAACGCAATCGCAAGCGAGGCCGGCAGCGTCCACGGGGTCGTGGTCCAGATGATGGTAGAAACCTGCTTTCCCGCGAGCGCGGGATCAATTTTCTCCGGCGGGCTGGTCAGCCGGTAGCGAACGTAGATGCTCGGCGAAGTGTGGTTCTCATATTCCACTTCGGCTTCGGCCAGCGCGGTCTGGTCGCGGATGCACCAATACACCGGCCGCAGCCCTTTGTAGACGGCGCCCTTTTCGAAGAAGGCGTAGAACTGCTCAACGATGGCAGCTTCATATCGCGGCGACATCGTGAGGTACGGGTCTTGCCATTGCCCGAACACGCCGATGCGCCGGAACTGCGAGCGCTGCAGGTCAACAAACTTTTCGGCATAAGCGCGGCAGGCTTTGCGCACCGCAAGCGCCGGCATCTCGAGCTTCTTTTTGCCGAGCTGCTCGTCAACTTTGATCTCGATGGGCAAGCCGTGGCAATCCCATCCCGGCACGTAAGGCGAATCAAAACCGGCCATGGTCTTGGTTTTGACCACGAAATCCTTCAAGGTCTTGTTCAGCGCCGTGCCTAGGTGAATGGGCCCGTTGGCGTATGGAGGGCCATCGTGCAGCACAAACTGCGGCCGGCCGTGGCGGGCTTCGCGGATGAGGCGATAGAGGTCCATTTTCTGCCAGCGTTCGAGCATTTTGGGCTCGTTCTGCGGCAGGTTGGCCTTCATGGGGAACTCGGTCTTAGGAAGGTTGACCCAGGATTTTTTGTCGAGCGGCAATTCGTCCTCTGACTCGTCGAGCCGCTGGCCGTCGGCCTTTGGCGATGCGTCCTGCAGCAGCGCAGGCCGGCATGAGTGAATGAAGTAATTATAGCTGCGGCTGCAGCCCTGCCATGGCGCGCGCCGGAGCCGATGCGTGCCCGTGCTAAAGTGGGCAGCAGCAGGCCCTGTGCATCCCAGCATTATTCTCGTCAACCTGCTGATCAGGATCGGCGTGGCTGCCGCCATTGCCAGCGTCCTGGTGCGCTCACGCCGCTTCAAGGAGCTGCTGTTCAGCGAAGAGCGCACGTTTTCTGAAAAGCTGCAGTTGATGGTGTTCATCGCGGTGCCGTTTGCCGTCGGCGTGGTCATCAGGCTGGCAGCGCCGAATTTTTCGCCGGCCGATGTTTCGCTTGAAAGCGTGCTGCTGATCGGCGTCATCGGCGGGCGCGTGATGGGCGCGCTCGGCGGAGTGCTGGTCTCGCTGCCGGCGGTGGCGGCTGGGGCGTGGACGCTGCTTCCCTTCAATGTGGTCGCCGGCCTGGTGACCGGCTCACTGCGCGACCTTGCCGCCAATCGCGACGAAGTGTGGTCGTTTTCGCCGTTCGTTGATCTCAGCATCTACCGCTGGCTCAAGAAAAACGTAAAGCGCCCGCGGCTGGATTGGCAGACTTCTTTCTTTCTCATCATCCTGGCGCTGCGCCTGGCCGACGTGCAGTTGGCGCGGCTGATGGCGGCCATGCACGGCGGCAAGCCGGGCCCGCTCGATCCCATCACTTCCGACCACTGGGCGGTGAAGCTGGCCTGCTATGCCACCAGCGTGGTGTGCGTGGCCGTGCCGCTGAAGATCTGGAACAACACGCGCATCGAGCGCAAGCTCGAGCAGCAGGACCGCATGCTGCTGCAGGCGCGCATGCAGGCGCTGCAAAGCCAGATCAATCCGCACTTCCTGTTCAACACCTTGAACTCGGTTTCGTCGCTGGTGCGGGTCGATCCTGACACCGCCCGCCACGTCATCGTGAAGTTGGCCACCATCCTGCGCAAGCTGCTGCGCAGCCATGAAGCCTTCAGCACGCTGCGCGACGAAATCGATTTCATCGATGATTACCTCGATATCGAAGTAGTGCGCTTCGGGCGCGACAAGCTGCGCGTGGTCAAAGAACTCGAGCCCGAAACCATGGACGCGCTGGTTCCGAGCATGCTGCTGCAGCCGCTGGTGGAGAACTCCATCAAGCACGGCCTGGCGCCGAAAATTGAGGGCGGCAGCATCACGCTGCGCAGCCGGCTGGACGACGGCGCGCTGGTGATCGAGGTGGAAGACGACGGCGTCGGGCTCGGCCACCCGTCGCTCAGCGGTAATGGCCAGTCGCACGGCATCGGAATGGCCAACGTGGCCGGCAGGATGAAAGTGCTGTACGGCGAAGGCGCGCGTATGGCGGTGATGCGCGGCGCCGCCGGCGGAACCCTGGTGCGCATTCAACTACCGATGGTCGAGCACGCTACCGGCGGCGTCGCCGCTGCCGTCAAGTAAGCATTGTTTCCGCTTGGAAATTTCTAGCTTCGATCAGCCCTGGCGAGCCGCCCGCGCCCGGCGCTGCTTGGGATGCACAATGTAGGCGATGCCGATGCTGACGGCGTAGAGGCCGATCATCGGCGCCGCGAAAATGCACATGTTCATGATGTCGGTGGTCGGCGTGATGATGGCGGCGATGATGAAAATCACCAGGATTGAGTAGCGGAAGTTGCGCCACATCCAGCCCGCGCTGATGATGCCCATGAGCGCCAGGAAGAACACCAGGATGGGCAGTTCGAAGATCATGCCCATGCCCGCCACGATCGTGAGAAACAGGTCGGTGTACTCGTTGACCGTGATCATGGGATGCAGGCCGGCGTGCTTGCCGTAGTCGAACAGGAAGTTGAGCGCCGCCGGATACACCAGCCGATATCCAAACCAGCCGCCCGCAACAAACAGCCCCACCGTCGAAAACATGAACGGCATGACGTATTTTTTTTCGTGGCGATAAAGCCCGGGCGAGATGAACTGCCACACCTGCCAAAGCACCCAGGGTGAAGCCAGGAACAATCCCGCCAGCAAGGCGATTTTCATCGACATGTTGAACGGGTCGGTGGGGTTCAGGTACATGAGCCCCTGGTTGAATCCGTTGTTTTTCAGCGCGTCAGTGGCGGGGCGGGCCATGAATCCGTAAATGGCTTCCCACTTCCACCAGCAGGCGAAAAAGCCGGCCACCACGCCGACCACGGACAGGATGATGCGGCGGCGCAGCTCCTCAAGGTGCTCAAGGAAGCTCATGCTGGCCAGGTTTTCGGCGCGTCCTGCCAGGCCGGTAGCCATGCCGGAATCAGCCATTGAGTTCCTGGGTGTTCAGCTCGGGCAGGGCCGCGGAAGGTGAAATGATCTCAGGCGAGTGGCCGTTGGGCCGCGCCGGCGATGCGGCGGCTGCGGCGGCGCTGCTGTGGTCGGCGGCAATCTCGAGGTCGCTCCCGGGCGGCTGCTGCGCGATGGCCTCAGCCGGCGGCGCGATGACCGGTTCAACGGCTTGCGCAGCGGCGAGCTTCTTGGCCTGCTCCGCCACATCAATCTGGCGGATTTCTTCTTCCAGTTGGCTGCGGAATTCGTTTGACGCGCGCTTGAACTCGTTGAGCGCCTTGCCAAGCTGGCGGCCAATCTCGGGCAGCTTCTTGGGCCCAAAAATGACCAGGGCCAGCAGGAAGATAAAGATCATTTCGCCCATTCCAAGCTGCATTGCGCGCGTGTCCTCAGGGAGTGTTGCTTCTATGATAACCGGGTTTTTACACCCTCGCCAATTTGATGAAGGCGAACCTGAAAACGACACAAAGTTCGCAACCAGCCCGGCGGCAGCGAACCAGGCCGGCAGCCGCCCGTCTCGCGAAGCAAGCCTCGAAGCCCGGTCGCCGAGAGCCGCCTGCCCGGGTTTTAGTTCACGTATTCCACGGCTGCGGTCCGATCTGCGGCGATGCTCTCTCGCAGGCCCGAACGCGGGTGAACGTGACCTGCGTCACACGGCCAGGTGTCCATCCGCACAGAACACCGTTCAGGTTAACCAGACAATCGTGGAGCGTGAGGTGAGGATGATGCATTTTCAACGCTTCCTGGCTGCGGCCGGGTTTATCGCGGTTGTGATTGCTCTTACCCTTTTAGTTCCGCGTCCGAGCGACGCAATCCCCGCATTTTCACGGCAATATCAAACCTCATGCAGCACCTGTCATCTTGATTTCCCCAAGCTCAACGACTTCGGCAAAGCATTCAAAGATGCCGGCTTCAAGTTTCCCAAAGACGACCAGACATTCCTGAAGCTGCCGCCGGTCATGTTGGGGGCGCCTGCTCAGAAGGACCTTTGGCCGAACACGATTTGGCCGGGAACGATTCCGGGGATGCCGCCGATCGGCCTGCGAATGAACAATTTCTTCCAGGTCAGCGGCCGCCACGCCAATGACTTCAACCAGTTGAATCCCGCAGGGACTCCGGTCGGCACCGTCGGAGGCTCTCCGTACGTGCCCCGAACCGATTTCGAAACCGGCCTGTTCAGCATCTTCACCGCGGGCAATTTCGGCAGCGGCATCGCCTTTTGGGTTGACGACGATATCAGCGTGGCCGGCGACAACAGCGCCGGCGGGCTGGGTGATGGGTATCTGAAGTTTGTTGACATCAGCCGGTTCGTGCATTTGCCCAAAGATTCGCTTTCTCTGCGCGCGGGCAGGTTTGAACTCGATCTGCCGTTTACGCAGGCGCGCAGCATCAACCTGAGCTCGTACGACATTTATGACGAGGCGAACGTCGGCGCGATGAACTCCATTGTGCCGTTGCAGCAATTCGTCAACAACCAGTTCGGTTTCGCGGATGTCGCCAACGGACTGGAACTGAGCGGCGGCCACCAATATGGCGGGTACCACTACTCCATTGCGGTCGTAAATCAGAACACCAGCGGAATATCGCAGTCAGCAAACACCAGCACGTTTGTGCCCTCAGCAACCGGCGGAGCAAACGGAGGGCTGGGATTTGCCTCCGACTCCAACTTCAAAGACATCTATTCCCGGCTCTCGTACCGTTTTAACCTGGAGCGCGACAGCGCCAGCCGCAAGGCCGTCCAGGCCGCCGGGGCCACCGGACCGCGCGACCACACCTACCTGAGTCTTGGCTCGTATTACTTTTACGGCCGCTCCGTACAGCGGCTGGCGGGCGTGTTGATTGACAACACTACGCCGGCAGTCGTGACCGCCCGTGAACCCTTTTATCGCGTCGGCGGCGATTTCAGTTTTAACTTCCGGACCTTCAACCTCTTTGGCCTTTATATGTATGGGCACGACCGCAATCAGCTTCCCATTGATGCCAATGGCAACGTCATCGTGCTGCCGATCACCACCTCTTCCCCGCTGCCGGTTGGGTTCATCTCGGGCCGCTCCGCTACGTTCGACGGCGGCTTCCTGCAGGCGGATTATCTGGCCCTGCCCTGGATCATGCTCATTGGAAGGTATGACGCCGTCAATTCGACGGCCGACCGCATCAATGGCCTGGCGATGGCCCAGAACACATCGTTCGCGGTTCCATTCCCCGCCACGCGAAACCGCATCACGCCCGGGGTTCAGATCCTGATCCACGCGAACATCAAAGCGGGGTTCGAATACCAGATTCGCCCCAAGCAGAGCGTCACATTTGCCACCAACAGCAGCGGATTCCCGGTGGCACTCGCACCATTCCGTTCCAACGCAGCCACGGTTGGGCTGGAGTGGGTTTACTAACGTGCCATCACCGCTTTCAGGAGGCAATAAATGAAGCGCAATTTAATCATGCTTGGCATCGCTCTTGGCCTGGTCAGCGCCGTCGCACAGGCAGGAGACATCAGCGGGAAAATCTCAGCCGCCCAGGGCGCCAGCGTCGTGTACCTGGACAAGGCCGCTGGAAAGGCTTCCCCCGCGCCCACGCAGCACTTCTCGCTCGACCAAAGATCGCTCTCCTTCCAGCCACATGTGCTGGTCATTCCGGTCGGTGGAACGGTGGATTTCACCAACAGTGATTCGGTCGCGCACAACGTGTTCTGGCCGGCGATTTCGGGCAATCGCAAACTCAGCCACAATCTGGGCACCTGGCCGCAGGGCGAGAAGCGCTCATACACCTTCGATTCGCCCGGCGTTGTCCCCCTGTTGTGCAACGTGCATTCGGAGATGTCCGGCTACATCATCGTGTCGCCGACTCCGTACTACGCATTGGCCGACGCTGCGGGCAATTTCACCATCCCGAATGTTCCGGACGGGAGTTACACCGTGACCGTGTGGCACGAAGGCGCAAAGCCGGTTTCGAAGCCGATAACCGTGAACGGAAGCGCGAAGCTGGATATGAGTTTCTAGGTTGGGCCACATGATGCGAAGTTACCGAGCGAATCGAGGGTTTCAATTGCGGCAAACAGCCCGTTTCACAGTGATTGTGGCGTTGGCTGCAATGAGCTCACCGCTGCTTGGACAGGCGACTCCAGCAAGAGCTCCCGCCACGATACACCCGCGGGCTGTGTCGCTCCCTGATCGCCGGGTGACGCCGATTTCGGGCCGCAGTTGGTTAAACCAGCTCGGCTGGTTCATCAATGAAACTTCGATGGGCAAGACTGGTTTGTGGGGTCCGGCACCGCCGCAGGAAGACGATCTTGCAGCCTTGCGGGCGAGCGGAACAGGCGCACACGAACGCAGCATCGTGACGCCGTCACTCGGCTCGATTTCGATGACCGGCGCTGATCTTTATCGCCTGGAATGCCAGGGCTGCCATCGCACCGACGGTCGCGGAGTTCCGCCAGAGATCAATTCCATGATCAACCCGGTGCGATCCACTTCTCCGGAGTTGGTCCGCAAGCACATGGAAGAAGTCGGCGCGCCTATGGACGCCAAGTCGGTGCGGGAGCTGGCGAAGCAGTCACATGCAGCTCTGGTGCAACGCATCAGCCACGGCGGGTACCACATGCCGGGATTTCTAGATCTGAATGAAACTGAAATCCAGGCGTTGGTGGCATACGTGGAGCAGTTGGCAGGCGTGCCCGGGGCTGAAAGGCGCCAACTCCAGTTCAATGAACCCACCATGAGAGTTGGAGAGCACCTGGTCAAGGCCACATGCCACATCTGCCACGATTCCGTCGGTCCCAAGCCCAGCGCGGCGCAAATGATGGATGGCGAAGTGCCGCCGCTTTCGACGCTGGTTGCGAGCAAGGGCCTGGACGAATTCGTAATGAAGGTGACGCGGGGAGCGCCGGCGACGATGGGCGTGCTGCAGCTTCAGTATCGCGGACGCATGCCGGTGTTCTATTACATCCGTCCCGAGGAAGCGACGGCCGCTTACCTGTATCTCTACACCTACCCGCCCGAGTCGGTTACGTCGCCTGCTGAGGGCTCTACCGCGGCGGCGAAGGCGAAAATTACCGCAGGAGCAAGGGATGTTCATAGGTAAGACGTGCATTTTGGTCGCTATCGTGCTCGGCAGCGCGCTCAGTCGTGCGCAGGTTCTGGCGCCTTCGGAGATCGCGGACGCGCAATCGCGCCAGTTGCAGCAGCAGCTTATGCCGCAACTGAAAGCCGCCAGTCAACGTATTCGCGAGCTGCAGTTCCCGTATCGCTTCTATTTCAGCCGCGTGCTTGACCTCGCCGAACGTCAGCAGCAGATGCTGCCGCAAAGCTCGATGCATTTTGACAAGTTCCAGAACCAGGGCGTCCTCGAGATCACGGGCAACTACTTTGCTTCCTATTCGACCGAGCTGCTCGACGGCAATCATCGTGCCCGCCAGACTTTTCAGGACGTGATGCTGCCTTTGCTGAAGGCTGCGGTCCCCGAATTCCGGGGCGAGATGCCCTTCCAGGCCTATGCTCTTGAGATTTCGCACCATGTGCGCGGAAAGCTGCTCGGTGTAAGCAGTGAAGGCGTGGAAAACTTCGTGCTCGTCCTGCCGCGCGAATCGGCGGAGCGGCTGGTTGCAGCGAACAGCGCCAATGCTCAGCAAGACGCGCTGCTGCAAGGACGGGCGTATCTCAACGGAGAACCGATAGTGTTGTGGCTCAGCGACGACTTGCCTCGCGCACCGATGCCGGCTCGAGCCGATTTTTCTGCCGGTTCCGGCACTCGGCCCGTCCCTGCGGCGGATCCAGCCGCTACGCCGCAATCGGCACCCACCCTGGCGTCCGTCTCCATGCCCGCTGTGCCGCTGCACGAGTCGTCGGCGCAAGGGTTGCAGGTTCTGCAGAAAAGCTATCGGCCGGCGCTCGAAAAGTTAGTTGCGGAACTGGGACCGCAGGCGAACATGGTTCCGTATGCCCCGCCGGCGTTCATCACGTTCCGTAATGGAACATACCTGCAGGTTTCCGTCACCACCACTTCAGCACAACCAAGCAACGCATCTCAGTACCAGCTCGCCGCCCTGGCCTTCGATTCCCACATCTCACACCTGATCCGGCCCGTGCTTTCGTATTTCAGCAATGACGTTGTTTTCGACGGAATCGACTTCAGTACGACCGTGATGCCAGGAGGTGAACGCGCCCAGGCGGTTGAATTCGTGGTGCCGATGCCGGTTGCGCGCTGCTACGCCGCCTACGACTGCACGGGTCAACAACTGATTGAGAAAAGCTTTGTGCTGATCAATGGAGAGCGGGTCTCCCTCGACCTCCAAACCGCAGAACAGCTCCGTTAAGGCGCAGCCTTGCTCGGGAGAGCGGCGGCGAGGTTACCAAGGTACCGTGCGGCGCAAGGGCTTGGGTCGGAAGGACGCGTGCGTGAATCCACGTGCTATACTGGGCAAACTTGCACCTGCTGTTTCTGCAGCGGGCGGCCAACTGAGGTTTAGGCAAATACAATGGCTGTCAGCTCTCGTCGCTCCTCCTTCTTAGTTCTCCTCACAGTTCTGATTTGCGGTTGCCTGGGCCTGCTGTTCGGCCAGCGCATGAACTCCACCGCCTCAACCAACGACATCAACGACAGCCTGCGGCAGTTCACGTCGGTGTACAGCATCGTTGAGCAGAATTATGCGGAGCCGCTGAAGCCTGACAAGGCCATTTATAACGGCGCGATTCCGGGCATGCTGCGCACGCTCGATCCGCACTCCAGCTTCTTCGACCCCAAATCCTACGCGCTGCTGCATGAAGACCAGGTGGGCAAGTATTACGGCGTGGGCATGACGGTGGGCCCGCGCAACAACAAGATCATTGTGGTTGCGCCATTTGTGGGCAGCCCGGCCTATCGCGCCGGCCTTCGCCCCGGTGACACTTTGTTGGCGGTTGACGGCAAATCGACCGAGAACATGAACACCAACGAAGTCGCCGACATGCTCAAAGGCCCCCGCGGCACCACCGTAAAGGTCACGGTGGAGCGGCAGGGACTGGAGCATCCGCTGGAATTTTCAATGCAGCGCGATGAAATTCCCCGCTACAGCGTTGATGTTCATGAGCTCATTAAGCCCGGCATCGGCTACATGCACGTCGATAGCTTTACTGAAACTACCGGCCACGAAGTGCAGGATGCGCTTGACCAGTTCGGCAACATCAACGGGCTGATCATCGATTTGCGCGGCAATCCCGGCGGGCTGCTGAATGAGGCGGTTGACGTTTCCGATAAGTTCCTGCCCAAGGGCGCCGTCATCGTGTCGCATCATGGGCGGGCTTCGGCTGAGCATGTTTACCGCGCCACCCACGGGGCCAACGGCCGCAATTACCCGATCGTGATCCTGGTGAACCGCAACACCGCCTCGGCGGCTGAGATTGTTTCAGGCGCGCTGCAGGACCATGATCGCGCCTTGATCGTCGGCGAAACCACTTTCGGCAAGGGCCTGGTGCAGACGGTTTATCCGCTCTCGAATGACACCGGCCTGGCGCTGACCACCGCCCGCTATTACACCCCCAGCGGCCGCCTGATCCAGCGCGAATATGAAGGCGTTTCGCTGTTTGAATACCTGAACCACCTGGAAAACGAAGACAAGAACCCGAACAAGGAATTGAAGACGACCGACAGCGGCCGCCAGGTGTACGGCGGCGGCGGCATCACGCCCGACGTGAAGATCGAGACGCCGAAGCTCACGCCCTTCCAGGAACGGCTGCTGAGCCATTACGCGTTCTTCAACTTCCCGCGCACTTACCTGCTGAACCGCCACATCAGCAAGAGCTTTGAGGTTGATGACAGCGTAATCAACGCCTTTAAGCAGTTCCTGAAGAGCGAGAAAATCGCCTATACCGACCAGGAATTCGCCCAGCAGATGGATTGGGTCAAGTCGAGCCTGAAGAGCGAGCTGTTTATCTCTGAATTCGGGCAGGCGGCCGGCCTGCAGGTGCGGGCTGAAACTGACCCTGAAGTTCAGAAGGCGATCGACTTACTGCCGCAGGCCAAGGCGCTGGTGGAAAACGCGCGCAAAGTGATCGCTGAGCGCACCCAGCACGGCCCGACCGCCGACCGCTAAACGTCTCATTTTGAGCCGATTGAAGCCTGCCGGCAAACGGCGGGCTTACTTTTTTCTAAGAGTGCCTACCTATGCACATTTTTACGTTTTCCACTTATTGACATTCAGGCCAATATGGAAAACATTTTACCTAGAGACCTTTACCAATGAGAGACCTATACGAAGTCCTTCGTCAAAAGGAACAGGAATACAAGCGCCTTGCCAAGGAAATTGAGGCGCTGCGCATAACTGCCTCGTTGCTGGCGGAAGAGAAAGCTGAACACGCCAACGATGGCGCCAAGACCGCCATTGCCGTGGCCGCGGCAGGCAGCCAGACCGGTCCACGAGCGGTTGACGACACGGTTTCGCGCTGGCCTTAAACGCAGGACGATTCCAGGTCTGGGGACGGAGGCGGGGCCTAAGCCACGCCGAGGTTGTTGTGTCGTTTCGAGTTGCGCATTCCGAGTTCCGCAGCTTGGGGCAGGAGAATTGAACTCGAAGCGGAGTTACCGATGCCAGAGAGACGAATTTTTGCGCGCCATACCCCGAACGCCCTGACGTACGTTTCAGCGGGCGACAATAACGGCGGCATTCTGTTGAATGTCAGCGAAGCCGGCTGCGCGCTGCAACTGGTTTCGCCTCCGCCCACTCTCTCTGACGTCAGCCTCGACCTCGACCTGGGCTCCACGCTTCCCCGCATCGAAGTTGCCGGCAAGGTAATCTGGGCCGACGAAACCGGCTGTACCGGCATTCGCTTTGCGCACCTTACCGATGTCGCCCGCCAGACCATCCGCCGCTTTGTAGAGAACAACCCTGCCGATCCGGCCCTGCCTGAAATCGGCGTGGAGTTGGAACAGGAAATTGGCGCCGGCTCGAGCCCCGCACTCGAATCCGAAGTCGAACACCTGGGCCGGCATGAAGACGCGGCAGGGGCTGCCGAGGCGGAGCCGGAAGAAGCGCTGTTTGACAGCGTTGAAAGCAAGCCGTTTGAAGAGCAGTTGCACGAACTTTCAACCGGGGCCGCGTTTGTGGCGCTGGTGGAAGAGTGCCGCGGCGCCACCGGCGCTACTTCCGCTGCGCTGGCCTTGCTAAAGGGCCGCGAGATGCTGTGCCGCGCCAGCTGCGGCAAAGGCGCACCGCCCAGCGGCGCACGCCTCGATATCACGTCAGAACGCAGCTTCACCGCGCAGTGCGTTTCCACCGGCACTACGCTGCGCTGCGTCGATTCGCAAATCGACCCGCGAGTTAACGCTGCCGTGTGCCAGCGCCTGGGGATCCGCTCCGTCACCGCCATGCCGCTGATGCACAAGGAGCACGTGGTCGGCGTGCTGGAAGTGTTCTCCTCAGAGCGTGATGCGTTTGACGACAGCCACATCACCGCGCTCGAGCGCTTAGGCAAGCTGGCGGTTGAGTTTGCGCTGGCGCGCAATGAAGTTACGGTACCGTCGTCGCAGGCTCCTGCGCCGTCGTGGCCGGCATCGGTCAAGCCAGCGGCGCCGCGTGCGCCTGAACGCCCGCAGGTTCCGGCGGTGGCCACGCCGGCCAAGCCGCCCGCATTCAATGCAGGATTCAGCACCGCGGCTGCGGTCGCCGTGGCGCCCGCAATGGCGCCGTCCACCACCGCAGCAGCAGCCACCGCAATTCCGCCTGCGCCGGCAGCGAAGATAGAAGTTCAGCAGCAGCGGCCGGTGCCTGCACCGGACAAGAAGCCGGAAATCAAGCCGGAAGCCAAGCCTGAAGCCAAGGTCGCAGCTTCTCTTGCGCCCGCCGCCGTGCCCGCGCGCGAGACGGCCACGAGCACGCCGGCTCCGGCCGTGCTGGCCCCGATATTTGGATCGACCAAGGCCACGCCGCGCGAATGGGCTCCCGAAGTGAAGCCGCCGGCCAAGCCCGCAGCGGCCGAGCCTCCGCAAGCCAAGGCGGCAACCCCGGCGCCGGTGCCCAGCCCTAAGGCCAAGCCGTTTCCCGGCGAAGCCGGTCGCGCGTTTGAGGCCCCGGCGGCGCCAGCGCCCAAGGCGGCTGCAGCTTCGGCTCCGGCAGCCCAGCCGGTCCGTAAGCCTGCGCCCGCCGCCGAGAAAATTGCAGCTCCGGAAAAGCCCGCACCGGCCCCGCCCAAGGCTGCACTCGCAAAAGCCAAAAAAGCGGAGAGCGCCTACGAAGTCGCGCCCCTGGCTGAAGACCCCATGCCGGCATGGCACGCGCGCAAGAACAGTGGCGTGCAGGAAACCGTTTTCGGAGCCGAGGGCGCTGCCGATAATCGCAAAGTTCCGATGATTGCGGCTGCGGCCGTTATCCTGATCGCGCTGATTAGCGGCGGCATCTGGCGCTACCGCGCCCACCAGCCCGCGCCTCAGCCGGTGCAGACTGCGGCTGCTCCTGCGCAATCCTCCACGGGCGTGCAGGAGGTTCAGGTGACCGCGCCTGCTTCCACACCGGGCTCGACGGCTGCTGACAGCGCCACGCCAACATCGAAGGAAAAAGACAAAGAGACGACGAAGAAAGACAAGGACGCATCTTCCGCCAAAGACTCCAAGTCGTCGGCGTCTTCCGGCAGCACTGATAAGAGCAGCTCGAGTGGATCGCAGAGCAGCGCCGATGCGGCAAAATCGTCCGCTGCCCAGCCGCAGTTGATTGCGCTGGCGCAGAGTTCAGGCATGCGAAAGGCTTCGGCCCCCGACGTGGCGCCGCCCAAGATCGCTGCCTCAACGGCGCTGCCGACGCTGCTGGCCGCCAACACCACTCCCAACATGCCGTCGTTCAGCGCTCCCGCGCCCGGCAGCACTGCGCCGCTGAAAGTCTCAAGCGCGGCCCTCACCGACCGGCTGATTCGCCGGCTGGAGCCGCAGTACCCGGAAATTGCGCGGCGCTCAGGCTTAAGCGGCGCAGTGCGCCTCAGGCTTGAGATCGGCACCGACGGCAAGGTCAGGTCAGCCACCGTGCTCGAAGGGGCCCCGGTGCTGGCGGCGGCCGCGCATGATGCCGTCATCCAATGGCGGTATCGGCCGTATCTGGTTGACAACAAGCCGGTTCCAATCGAAACCGAAATCGTTGTCAGGTTTACCGCCCGCTAACGGCCCCGGCGCGCTGCGAAGGCCCCGCGGCATCCGAAAAGCTCCGTGCAACTCTGCCGCGGCAAATGGCATCTATTGTGGGCCATGAGATGCGCATCTTCCCCCTACCGCGCAGAAATCGAGCAGCTTGCCAACCATCACCGCCCGGGGTTGCCGCTGTTTCGCTACGTCATTCGCGACCACGACAGTGAAGAGGTTGTTTTCGATGGGGTCGCCGGCGACATGCGCGAAGCCATTGACTCGGTCAACGCATGGCTCGATTACCTGGAAGGCGCAGCCGCAGCGTAACGCATCGCCTACAAAATTATCGCCCGCTTGATGAGGCAGCGCTGACCGCGAACGCGCGTCATTCCTAGCTGTGCGCCTTGAGCTTCGCACCATTTCGCGCTACAAAGTAAAGCGCCACTCCGGCCCCGGCAATCCACAACGCCAGGTGAATCGGGGTTAAGCCCGTCACCGGCTCTTCCCTGCCGCGTACGAAGGCGAGCACCAGCATGGCCAGTGGCCCGAGACCCAGCGCAATCGCAACCGGCAGGCCGCCGGGGATGCGGAATGGCCGGTGCAGGCCAGGCTCCTTCACTCGCAACACCGCCAGCGCCACAAATTCCAACATCAGCGCGGCACCGTACACCAGCACGTCAATGAGCACGAGCCTTTCAAAATTCAGCACCAGGCAGGCCGCCCATGCCACCGCGCACGCAACGATTGAAACCCAGGGCGCGCGCGAACGCCGCGTAATCCGCGCAAAGGCGCCGGGCAGGTAACCGGCCTCAGCCATGGCCAGCGGCACTCGCGAATACGAAAGCACCAGCGCGTTGAACATTCCCACGCCGCAGATCATTCCACCGGCCACGACTCCGAGGGCGAGCGCGTTGCCGCCCAACGAGCGGCCCGCCTCGACCCACGATCCGGTGGACCAGTGGCTTACATCAATCCCGCTGTGCCTGAGGGCAACGATGGGAACAATGTAGCTCGCGATAATCACCGCCAGCGCGCCCAGCATGCCCAGCGGGTAGGTTCGCTGCGGATTCTTCACTTCGCCTGCGATGGTGGAAGCGTTGTCCCATCCCATGTAGTTCCACATCGCGATCATCACGCCGCCTAGCACGTCAACCTGCGCCGGGGCCGCTGCTGCGGCAAGCGAGTGCCTGGTGAGGCCAACAACCGTGAGCAGCGCAAAAGGGCCGAGCAGCGCAACTGCGAGCAGCACCGAGCCGCCGCCAACTGCTTTGGCGCCTGCGATGTTCCAGATGGCGCAGGCGGCAATCACGGCCGAGCCAATCACGATGTTGTTGTGGCCCTGCGTGGCTGCCGGCCACAGCCGCCCCAGGTACAGGATGAACAACGTGGGATAAATTGCCATGTCAAAGACGCTGGCCGCGAGTGACAGCCAGGCTTCCTGGAACCCCCAGAACGGGCCAAGCGCCCGCGCCACCCAGGCGTAATAGCCGCCTTCCTGCGGAAGGGCTGCGCCCAATTCGCCTACCAGCAATGCCACCGGCAGGCTCCAAACCAGCGGCGTGAAGATCAGGACCAGGATGGCGGCGGAGTAGCCGGAACGCTGCAGCACGTCTTCCAGGCCATACGGTCCGCCTGAAACCATGAAGAACGTAGCGGCAATGAGAGAGAGCAGCCCGACGCCGCCTGCCCGCGCCGCGCGGCCTCCGGCGGTCGGGCTGAATTGCGGCGGAGGGCTTGAAATGGGCGGCGGCACGCGCCCGATTGTATAGCTACACGTGCTCCTTCACCGGGTGGGCGTAGCGCCCGACGTGCCGCCGGCGCTCCAGGCGGTCTTTGCGCACGTGAACGCGCCAGCGCACCAATCCCAGGACGGCAATCGCCAGCAGGCACAGCTCGAGGTAAACCTTTTCGCCGTCGAGGTAATCGACGGGCGCGCCTTTAAGTTCCGGATCAGCGGCGATGCCATGAATGAACAGCGCCGCGGCGGCCGGATAATTCAGCCAGTGCAGGCTGCGCCACCAGCGCCGCCCCACGCGCACCCGCATGATCGAGCTCACCACCACGATGGCGAGCAGATAGAGCGCCGAGGCCCCCACCGTGTTCCACAGCGGCTGCAGCGGCGAGGAAACCGGAAACACAACGTCAAACACACGAAAGTGCGGCTGCTTTACAAACAGCAGGATCACGGGATGAGCGAGCACCAGCAGCATGCCGGCATAGCCGGTCCAGCGGTGCAGGCGGAAAATATCGAGCCGATGGTGAGGCCAGTACCGCACCGGGCTGTAGCGCATGGCAATCAGCAGGCCGATGCAGATGTTCGCCGTCAAAAAGCCCGCCGCCACCAGGCCGGTATCGGCTGAGAGGTCAATTGGGTTCATGCTGTCGCGCTTGCACAGCCGCGCTCCTGTTCCGAGACGTTGGCCCTTTGGCCGGCAATCCTGCCGTTGATTAGACGTGGAATTCTAAAGGATGAGAGTGGGGCGAGGTCGGGAGAACGCAGGGTCGGAGCCCCCTCGCCCCATCTTTTCTCCGGGGGACAGAACCGGAGGACCGTCTGACTTCATTCAGCTTAGCGCTTCCGCGCAACCCGTTCGCAACTGAACGAATGACGAGTCATATTGGTTCCATGACATCACAGCGGTTTGCAACCCACACTTAAATGTTGGTAACAAAGTGTAACGGCTTGGATTGCGCCATTTGCGGCCATTACACTTCTTAAAGGCACCGGCGCCCGCACTGCGCTACAACCAATACGATGGCGCGAATCCTGGTTATCGATGACGACGTGGACCTGTGTTCCCTGATCCAGGAATACCTGGAGCCTGAGGGGTTCACGGTGGAGGCCGTCCACAGCGGTGAACGAGGCTTGGAGCGCGCCCGCTCGGGCGAGCCCACGCTGGTGGTGCTTGACGTCATGTTGCCGGCGATTTCAGGGTTTGAGCTGCTGCGCAGCCTGCGCGCCACCTCAGACGTGCCGGTGTTGCTGCTGACGGCGCGCGGGGGCGAGGTTGATCGCGTGGTGGGGCTGGAGCTCGGCGCCGATGATTACCTGCCCAAGCCGTTTAACCCGCGCGAACTGGTGGCGCGAATCCACGCCATCCTGCGGCGCGTGCCTGATTCCAGCCGCTCGCGCACCAGCCAGCAGCCCATTGCGGTGGGCGACCTGGAGCTGAACCCGGCATCGCGCAGCGTTACCATTGCGCACAAGCCGGTTGACCTGACGGCGGTGGAATTCAACCTGCTCGAACTGCTGCTTCGCCATGCCGGGCATATCGTGACGCGCGAGCAGATTGTGAAAGCGGTGCTGGGGCGCATACTGACGCCCTACGATCGCAGCCTCGATATGCACATCAGCAGGCTCAGGCGTAAGCTGAACGACGATCGCGGGCAACGCATCAAGACGGTACGCAGCGTAGGCTATCTGTATGCTGCCGCCGAAAAAGTTGCCGGCCGGTAGCTGGCCGAAATGATCAGGACCCTGTTTCTCAAGATTTTTTTGTCGTTCTGGCTCGCGCAGGTAGTGTTCCTGGCGCTGATGTTCGTGACTGCGGCGCGGCCGCAGGCGACCCAGCAGGCCATTGCCCGGCGCAAGCAGTTGATGCAGGATTCGATCGCATTCAACGCGCAGAATGCCATTGCCATGCTGGCGCGCGGCGATGGAGTGGGCGCGCAGCGTTACTTGATGCAGATTGAAGATGCCTCGGGCATTTCGGTGTCGCTGTTCAGCGATACCGGGCGCCACCTGGCCGGGCCCGTGCCCTCGCGCGCCGCCACGCAGTTCATCACTACGCTGATGCGGCGTTCGGCGCCGCAACTGGCCGATATCGGCACCAACACGGTTGCCGGCCAGTTCATCCGCGGCAACGATGGCCGCCAGTACTACGTGGTGGGTGAAGTGCATCGCGGCGCTTCTGACGCGATCGGGCGCTTTTCCGAGCTGGCATTCTGGCCGCTGGTGGTGTGGGTGGTGGCTTCGGGAGGTGTCTGCTTCTGGCTGGCGCGCTATTTGACGAATCCGGTGGTCAAGCTGCGCCGGGCCTCGCAGCAGCTTGCCGAAGGCGATTTAAGCGCCCGCGCCGGTGCGGATATCGGCTCGCGCAGCGGCGAACTGGCTGACCTGGTGCGTGATTTCGATCGCATGGCTGAGCGCATCCAGGGACTGGTGGATTCGCAGAACCAGTTGCTCAGCGATGTTTCCCACGAATTGCGCTCGCCGCTGGCCCGGCTAAGTGTGGCCATCGGCGTGGCGCGCAGGCGCGCAAGCAGCGAGTCGGTTCCCGCGCTTGACCGCATTGAGCTTGAAGCGGAGCGCCTGAATGAATTGATCAGCCGCGTGCTCACGCTGTGCCGCCTTGAGGCCGGCGAAGAAGCCGTTCACCAGGCCGGCGAATTGAATGTGGCTGAGCTGGTCAACGACATCGTGACCGACGCGAACTTTGAGGCGCAAAGCCGTAAGTGCTGTGTGCGCTGCACCAGCGCCGCATCCTGCACCGTGATCGGCAATGCCGCGCTGCTGCGCAGCGCCATCGAGAACGTGGTGCGCAACGCCATGCGCTACACCGCGGAGAATTCCGAAATCGAAGTATCGGTGCAGCAGGCGCTGGTGCGCGGCCGCCGCATGTGCCTGGTTTCAGTGCGTGACCACGGGCCCGGCATTCCTGAAGAGCTGCTGGAAGAAGTGTTTCGCCCGTTCTATCGGCTTGACGATGCGCGCGAACGCCAGAAGGGCGGCAGCGGACTGGGACTCGCGATCGCGCAGCGCGCCATTCGCCTGCATCGCGGCTGGGTGCGCGCCATGAACGCGCCCGGCGGTGGACTGCTGGTGGAACTGGCT
Organism: Terriglobia bacterium; assembly: GCA_021323935.1. Taxonomy (GTDB): domain Bacteria; phylum Acidobacteriota; class Terriglobia; order Terriglobales; family Acidobacteriaceae; genus JAFAIN01. The sequence continues at coordinate 21,924 of JAJPJZ010000188.1, forward strand.
ATTGCGGCTGAGAGCGCCGCCGAACCCGCCGCCACATCGACGGCGGCTCCGTCCCTGAGCGCCCGAGCACTACGCTAGAATGAATCAGCGCAGCGCGCGCGGCGGAACCTAGCGGGCCGCGGCGCTCGGCGAGCAGCAATGCTCCGCTGCCCCGCCTTGCACGGCGGCGGCAGCAGCAAGGTGCCGGCTGGTTCGCTTCCCAGGGAGAGATGGCCGAGTGGCTGAAGGCGCACGCTTGGAAAGCGTGTATACGGGAAACCGTATCGTGGGTTCGAATCCCACTCTCTCCGCCATGGATTTCCTGACCGGCTTTTCCGGTTTGCTTCCCGACGAGCGGTTCGTACTCAGCCGGTCGGTGTGCGCCGAAACGCGAGCAAGGCAATCACTGTGCGGTAAGTGCGTCGTCCAGAGAGTATTGGCTCCCATTCGGATTAATCACCGTGATTCTCACGGCTCCTGCGCTGACGCCAGGGCTTATGACCTGCAGTGTTGAACCATCGATGAACTGAGCCGTGGCCGGCGTTCCGTTGAACAGGACCTGCGCTCCGTTCTGGAACCCGCTGCCGCGCAACAACACCGTTGTGCCACCTGAAGCGGGTCCCTGCGCCGGCTGCAGATTGCCGATACTCAACGGCAGGTCAGGGATATCCACTACAGCAAGCCCGGTTGTGGTGAGCAGGAAGACTCGCGCACCAGTCTGATCGATTGCCATAGCGTTAAGTGCCTGAGACGTGGATTGCGGCAAGGCGATGCGGCGACTGAGGCGCCCCTGGTGCACATCGTAGATACTGACGCCATTACTTTCCGGGAGGTACAGCAGCGCTCCGGACGGGTGCAGCTTCTCGCCGGGCTTACTGTTCGGGTCGAAGATGCCGGTCAGGAGGTATTGCGGGTCCTGCATG